>PLBD01000460.1 GCA_003135315.1 Acidobacteriaceae bacterium
ACTCTAAATCGCTCGACCCTCAAGTTGCTTGCCTCGGCTGGGGGGGGACTTTCCCTGGGAACACCAACATCGGTAACGGTACCTACGCTTGCGGCAAGGTGCAGAAACAAAGAAGAACTCTGTAAGACCGTCCAAATAGCCTTTAAGGGCCCCCGCGGGCGAGTTTTGATTTCAACAGCGACTCGGAAAAGGCCCCCTCCACCCTGCGTCCATTGATGTAGGTGACTGGAGTTCCCCGGATCCGCATATGATCGCCGTCGTCCCTATCCGCATCAACGACCGCGGCGTATTTGTGGTCTTTCAGGCATGCAGAGAAGTTCACCATATCCAGTCCAACTGTGGCGGCGATCGCCTCGAACGCTGCGTCACTGAGAGAATTACCGTTCTCGAACAGCGCGCTGCTGTAATCCCAGAACCGACCTTGTTCGGCGGCACATTCAGAAGCCTCGGCAGCAAGTTGAGCGTTTGGATGGAGGGCAAGGGGAAAATGCCGAAGTACAAACGCAAAATTCTTGTCCGCTTTAACCTTTTTGATCACCGCAAACGTCCGCGCGCAATACGGGCATTCGTAGTCCGAATACATAATCACCGTGCCCAAAGAGCCTGGAGTACTCCAAACGTGGTCGGTTGCCCGCAGCGCTGGTGGCGCTTGAAAACGTAGCAACAACCGATCTTCCAGCTGCTGCCATCTGGGAAGCACCAGTAAGGCGACATTCGCAGACATACTCAATATCAAGCATAGCCATAGTACCGGCGAGGCTTTGCCGGAAGATGGATTCATCTACTGACCCTTATGTTGGAGCGTCGCCCTAGATATTCCGACGTGGTACGACGCAAACTTATGTCATTGTGAGCTTGCCTGCCTGTTGAAACCACTTGTTTTGGGAAGCACCGCCATGGTCTCGGCGAAACACAGATATGCGCCCGCCTCAGTGCCTGGGAACGTGGCCACTGCTGGTGCTGAGCTCGTGAAGTGCGCTGTGTCTCAATCAGAGGATATTCTCCAACCCGCCTTGTTGACACCTAGCACATTGTGGAGCGTACTGCAGTCAGACGATAACTAGTCGTCGCAATGACGTTACAGGATTTGACTGCCATGAAGACAATTGCAATTGTTATCGCGCTCGCGGCCGTGACGGCTGGCGTCGCATTAATCACCCCTGCGTTTGCCGGGGGCGGCAATCCGCAGATGTGCTTGGCTAATTACAATCAATGTCTGAAAGGCTGCGACGGCGCAACACAGTGCAGCAATGCATGTAAGGTAAATTACGATAAGTGCATTGGCTAAACCACTCGAATAGTCGGCCTGCCTATTTGAAGCGCCTTGGCAACGCCGGGCGCTCTTTGGCTAAAGGGATCAAAGATGTCGCGACCAGCGGCGCGCCGAAGATCGCGTACCAGTAGCTAACCGAACTTGCTCGCCATTGCCTCTCTTGAAGATCTCCTTGAACGATTCGATTGAACGACGGCGGCTCCTTGCCCGGACGATATCGATCGGGATGCGCCGAATCTACGGCCGGCCTTCCAGCGCGAGCGATTGGAAATCGGCAGCCACTATTACCACTGCTCGAAATAATGGATGGCGTACAGCCAGCGAGGAGGTTTCAGTATGAACTACATCACGAACTTTGCGTTCGCATTGTGTCCGGCCCTGATTCTCGTCGCGTGTGCAAGTGGGGGTGACGTTAGGACACCTCAGAGATCTGATCAAGACGCGGCCAAAGTAATGGCTTCAAATGACAATCTCATCGTACCCGGTGAGCGAATTGGTCGAGTCTTTTTGGGAATGACTACTGACCAACTGTACCGGGTGATGGGCGACCCGATGAATTCCATGGCCTTTAACGCTGGTGGTTTTCGTTACGAATGGCGTGATCTTAACGTGATAGTCAGCCAGAGTAAGACAGTAACTTGGATCACCACTTCAGGTTCAACCTATTCTCTCGCCGGTGGAGTCACTGTTGGATCATCGACACTGGCACTTCAATCGAACAGACCCCCGCCGGCTTTTTCGAAGGCCGAAGATGCAAGCCGAACCAGCTATTGCTATTCAGACGGCCTGGGCGTGGACACGAATACTAACAATGTTGTCGGCATTCAGGTGTGGTCGCCAGGCTGCGACGGATCCGGTCACTATTCCTGCTTCCACTGGGCGAATGGTATCCAGATGATCGACGGCAAATGCAGGCGTGACTAGCGGCGCCAATGAAAGTGCGCCACCTCCGCCAGCACGGTGCCGACCGGCACCCGGTAGACATCAGTCCGACCGATCAAAGCCCGAATCGCGGAAGGGCGCCATCGCGGTAAAATCAGCGGGGAGAGTACTCGGGAGAATGCCAAAGTGAGCGAGACACGCGATCGGCCTTAGTGGGCCTACAGCAAGCCGGAGCGCAAGCATCGTCTCGAGGATGCGGTCGATGCGGCCCTTTCGGGGCCAGAAGAATTGACCGACCGGCAGAAACTACGATGTATCCATATCGGTACCCAAACCAGCGTCATCCAACGTCGCGTAGGGTAACTTAGGCGATATCGGAAAATGGCTAACTGGCTGATTTACGTGCTGTTCAGTTACCATCGACGCATAATCAGACGCTCTGAAAATTCGCGTGTCGGTGGTTCAATTCCNNGCCTCGTCCTCGGTGAAGCCGCTGCCAGCGGCGCGCAGTTGCTCGAACCGGCAGCTATCGAGCGCCGTCCTCAGGATAGCGACGGCCTCGTCGTATGAACGGCGCTGCGAGGGAGACTGCACGATCGTCTGTGCCCTGTGTGGCGTGTCGATGTAGCCGATCAGCCGTGCGGCATCCTCGAGTCGAGCCTGCCGCGCGAGCAGAAAGCAGACGTGATTGACAGCCCAGCTCGCCGATCCGGTGGCGTGCTTGAGCCGAGGCA
>PLBD01000019.1 GCA_003135315.1 Acidobacteriaceae bacterium
ACGCCAGGGATCGTGCCCGCATGCTCACGCATGGCGGCTCGGAGTAGCTGCCGCGGCAGGCCGTCGGCCCAGCGGCGCGCGCCACAATGCCCGGGCTGGCGTACTGGTACGCCCAAACCATTTAAGCCCTTTTGTTTTGCTGGACTGGTTGGATAAAGTGTAGCAATGAGTCGCGTACACGACGCAATGCGGAGCCTTGAACATAAGGGCGTGGTTGAGAAGAATTCCGGATCGACGCTGGGCAACCTGGTGGGCGCCCTGATTGGCGAGCTGGCGGATGAGGTCCCGGACGACCCGAATCTGGAGGCAGTGCGCGCTGATGTTCTCGCCGCGGGGCGGGCCTTTGAGGGCGACGACAAGAAGGACATGTCGCTGCGCTTTTATCTGGCCATTCGGTCCCTGCTGCGGGAAAACGATCTGCTGCGGGAGCGCCTGAAGAAATCCGAGCGGGAGCGCCGCGACATGCAGGCGCCTGCCGACGAGCCTCCTCCGATACCGGAGCAGAATCACGCGCACGCCTGATCGGTCCGTTCGCGCCGCGTCCGCATGCGGACCGTCGACCCGGCGGACGCAGCACGCCCGCGGCTCGCGCCACAAAGCTCGCCTTACGAAAACGCGGAAAACCGGCTAAGCAGCTGTGGCCCGAGGCCCGGCCGGCTTGAGACTTTTTCGCAGCGTCGTGAGCATGAGGGCCGGATCGGCGAGTATCCTAGGATGAACCAATGATCCACGCGGTCGAAGCGCCCAGTCCCGTTAAGCAGGCTTTCTACCGCGGCCTTTATTTCCAGGTGATCGCGGGGATTTTCGCGGGCGTGGCCGTGGGCGCGGTGTTTCCGCACGCGGGCGAGGCGATGAAGCCGCTGGGCGACGGCTTTATCAAGCTGATCCGCATGATGATCGGCCCGGTGATTTTCTGCACCGTGGTCACCGGCATCGCCAACATCGGCGACATGAAAAAACTGGGCCGCGTGGGGTTGAAGGCGCTGCTCTATTTCGAGGTGGTCACCACCATGGCGCTGCTGATCGGCCTGATGGTGGTGAAAATCGTGAAGCCGGGCGCGGGGATGAACGTCAACCCTGCCACGCTGGACGCCAGTTCCATTCAGCAGTACGCATCGACGGGCAAGGCAATGAGCACGGTGGAGTTCCTGCTGAACATCATTCCCGATACCATCGGCAACGCGTTCGCCAAGGGCGAAATCCTGCAGATTCTCTTTATCGCGATTCTGTTCGGCATCGCGCTGGCGGCGTTCGAACAGGGCCGCTCGATTCTGCGCGGCTTCGATTTTGTCTCGCAATGGCTGTTCCGCGTGATCGCCATCATCATGAAAGCCGCGCCGCTGGGCGCGTTCGGAGCCATGGCGTTCACCATCGGCAAATACGGCATCCGGACGCTGCTGCCTCTGGCGAAACTGCTGGCGTGCGTGTATCTGACCAGCGCGCTGTTCGTATTCGTAGTGCTGGGGCTGATCGCGCGGGCGCACGGCTTCAGTTTATGGAAACTGCTGCGCTACATCCGCGAGGAATTCCTGCTGGTGCTGGGCACATCGTCATCGGAGGCGGCGCTGCCGCGCATGATGGCCAAGATGGAACTGGTGGGCGTCAGCAAGCCGGTCGTCGGACTGGTGATTCCGGCCGGGTACTCTTTCAACCTGGACGGCACTTCGATTTATTTGACGATGGCGGCGATGTTCATCGCTCAGGCCACCAACACGCACATGACGCTCGGGCAGCAGCTCTACCTGCTGGCCATCCTGATGCTGACCAGCAAGGGCGCGGCCGGTGTGACGGGCAGCGGTTTCATCGTGCTGGCGGCAACGCTGTCGGCGGTCGGCTCGGTGCCGGTGGCCGGCGTGGCGCTGATTCTGGGTATTGACCGCTTTATGAGCGAGGCGCGCGCGCTGACCAACCTGATCGGCAACGGCGTGGCCACCATCGTGGTGGGTCACTGGTGCAAGCAGCTGGACGAGGGCAAGATGCGCCAGTATCTGCTGACCGGAACGGCCCCTGACGTGGAAGAGCCGGAAGAAGTGGCCGAGTAGCCTGGCTGCTGAATAACCCTGGGCCTGGCGCGCGCCATGGATTCGCGCCAGGCCCATTTCCTTGGCAGACCCTATCCCTGGAAAGAGGCGCATGAGAGGCCGCAAGACCCGCTACACCTTTGTCATTCAATTCCTGGGTGGAACCTACGTGTACCAGGCTTCGGGCGAGTCGCCCGAGCTGGCGCTGCGGCAGTTCCTGCGCTTTGCCAGCGAGGAAGACGACTGGACCGCCTATCGCGTACAACTGCTGGGCGCGCTGGCCGATGAGAAGGCGACGCCGGTGGATGGCTGCGAGAATGAGTGGTGCATCTCCGGCTTCGCCGGCGAGTACCTATTCCTCATCCACATTGTGGCCACTCAGAGTGGCCCCGGCGGCGTGGTAAAAACCCTGGAGGCGCAGATGGAAGGCGTCGGCGCGGATCCCAAACAGTGGGGCTGGGGCGACCGCTGGTAGAGCCTTCGGCAGTGGGTTCCCCAGGAAAGAAAAGGCCGCGCACCAGGCGCGGCCTTTCTGTTTGGTGTGGCGGAAGGCTTACTTGTGTGCCTCCAGCTTGACCAGTTCTCCTTCTTTTCTTTCAATGCCGTGCACCGTG
>PLBD01000091.1 GCA_003135315.1 Acidobacteriaceae bacterium
CTTGAGGCTTGATTTCGGCGTCTCTGCGCCGGAATAGTCGATGCCGATGTACCGATCGAAGGCCGGCAGGCCAACCATTCAGCACGCCCCGATTGATGCTATTCCCACAAAATAAGCAGTTTATAAAGCTTCGACGGGAAGCCTACCCAGCCTGCCGCCGAAACAAGAGCCGCGCCTTCAGAACATCCCGCGCCATCAACCCCACACACTTCAACCTGCCGCCATACCCCTCGCCCTATATCGATCGAAAATCGATGTAAGAATCCGCTCGGCAACCGGGGATTGGGAAGCAAAACAGAGGTAATACACCACAGCATTGGTGCTGTTCTTCATCGGTAACGGCGGTAGGACAATCTGGAAGCCCGCAACGCTTTTCAACCGCTCGCAGAACGCGCTGACGATCGCGTCATTATCCTGCTTAACGATGTCGGGCTCGCCCCATAGGACCGTTTGCGCGCTCTCAGCATACGCAGCCTGGCGCCAGCTCTCGTCACCCCAAAATCGGTTCATGCGCTGGATTCCGCTCTCAGGCACTTTTTCGGGATGTCGCCAGATCGCATTCCTGTTCATGTCCATCACCGGGAAGTTCAGGAACATATCTATCGCCTTCGACTGCCCAGCCTGATGAATCACTTCCCAATCCAGATGGAGGCCATACGGATCGAGCAGGCAAAGGGCACGGTTGTAATTCGCATACTGAATCTGAGGAAGCAGCGTCTTCGTGAGGTATTCCGTCGCATCCCCGGTGTGGATGTGCACGTCCTCTCGATTGCCATACAGGCCTTCAAGGTAAGAGGTTTTCTTCGCCGCGAGGTCAATGAAATAAAACCCGTCGAAAGGTGGATCCACTTTCAGCGCACGCGAGGGGCTCCCCTCGACCGCAACGCCCCTATCCTTCGAGACATGCAGGCCGGCACCGCAGAAACCATCGATGTAGTATTTTTTGGGGAAGTGTTCTTGAAGGCTGTCGTGTATCTTTCACCGTACTCCGCCACGATAGCAAGCTTTAACTCCGACCAATAACCGATCTCATCAAACTTCAACGAAGCGGCAGTCATCACAGATTATGCTAAGCCGCGTAGGTCGGAAACTCCATAGGAAACTGATTCCACTCTTCGCCTTCCAGCAACCTGCCACCTGCCTTCGAATTCCTTCCACCCCATTGCTTGAAGAAGAATGCCACCCTCGCCCGCACGCATTGATTGCGAATATCGATCACCCATTTTTCTTCCATCGGCCGCGCGTGTGGCCCGCTTTCGCCCCCCACGATCACCCACGAAATCCCCTTGAGGTTCAACTTCCCCACTGGAGCGATCAGCGGCTCTATCGACAGAAACCTGATGCAAGCATTCGCCTCTTGCAAGTGCGCTATCCGCGAGGTCGCACGTTCATTCTCCACCGAAACCCCGAACCACATATGCGCTGGTGCTGGACGGACGCTGTAACGCTGGTTCACAAACTTCTGCAACAGCGAGCTTCGCTTCGTCAGGATTTGATAGATATGCCAATCGGCTCCCTCCATCGCCTCAAAAACTTTGCTTATATACGCTGCAGGAATGTCCTTATGAAACAAGTCGCTCATCGAATTCACGAAAATCATGCGCGGCTTTTTCCACTCGAAAGGCTGCAGCAGGCGTTGCGGCCGGAGTGTAAGGTCAAATCCCGTCTCGAATGGGTGGCCAGGCACGCCGCGAAACCGCTCCGAAAAGCGCGCGGCGTAGCAGTTATCGCAACCAGGGCTGATCTTCGCGCACCCGGTCACCGGATTCCACGTGGCATCGGTCCACTCGATTGCGCTCTTATCAGCCATTCCGACCCCGCCCGTTCCGATTTACTAACCGGCATGATATCCCGGTCAACCATTGGTGCAACGCAAAATATTTGTTTATTCGCTAGATACTCGCGAATGTTGTCTTGGGCTTGGGCAAACCCATCCGGTGAAGCAGACATACATATCCTTTGGACTGCTGTCCCCGTTGTAACGAAAGCTCGTCTGCAAAATGACGCCAGGGTGAACAGCGGAAGCCGACTGGATCGCGGGAGGAAAAGCTCCTTCTCCTGGCGCTCTGCCTTAACGCATGATAGAGGACGTTTGCTTCAATGATCCCGCGTGGCGCATTTCTTTGAGACGCTGACGCCGACGATCTTTTTCAGCTCCTATGGCCGCTGGGCCGTTAAACACGGCTGGAGAGCGGCAATCACGACGCGAATTTGGTGACCAACGAGACCGCCGAACCCGTGGCCTCACCCAGCTGTGTGGGTGATTGGCGATAGCGTCCGTGGGTGTTGAAAAACTCCGTTCAGCAGGGATGATACTCGCCTGGTTGTTTTCAGGCGGTGTTCGTTCTTTACTCCTTTCCGACCGGTTAACTAGGCGGTTGCCGTGAGGGGGTGACTCGGGACTTGGCTCAGGAAGCGGACCAGGCGTTTGATGTTCTGAGCAGCCGCCGCCAGGAAGAACTGCTCGCGCACGAACTTCAGTCGGCGCAGGCGCAAGCGGCGTAGCCCGATCTGATTCTTGAGTTCCGCGAACAACGCTTCTACTTTTTTCCTTTGCCGTTGTGCCTTGGCGAACTCTGGCGTCCTGGCCAGCTCACGTGCCCGTTGCCGAACCGGCTCATGCATGTGAATGGCAAGACAACGGAAGGCCGCGCTCGTGCATTGCGGTCTTTGCGCGCACGCGCCACACCGTTTGCGGGTTCCGATGTAGACATAAGTGCGATTGCGATCACTTCGACCGCCGTAGTTGAGTTGCTGACCGGCGGGGCAACGATAGCTATTGCTTTCCGGCTGATAAGTGAACCGCTCCGGGCCGTAGAACGGGCTGTTCTTTCTGTGGATGCTGTCGCG
>PLBD01000605.1 GCA_003135315.1 Acidobacteriaceae bacterium
GCCAGTCGTCCCACTCATTCAGTATGTTGAAAGCTCGAGGTTAGCAGCAGCAGATACCGTTTTGGAACCACAGACATGTCTCATTTCGCGACAATACTGTCCGCTACCAGAACAGTACATCCTTCACTCGTGATCGATGCCGTCCAGGAGCGAATGGATCAGAGGTTCGGTGGCCCAACGTTAATCATCGTCAAATAAACCCGATATCGGGAGACAAGCTCGCATATTCATAGCTTGTTAACAATCAAGCTGGCGGAGGCGACTAGCTTAGAGACGTATTCCAAGCTCAAAATATAACGTGGTTGGGAGGCATCTGGATGGAACCATTTGCCGAAACCGAAAAGTCTCCGTGGACCACCTTGTACCGACTAGGCGGCCTGTCTGCGTTGATCGCGGCCGCCCTCGAAGTCGCTGCTGTGTTTCTCAGTATTATCTTCGCGCGCGGGTTCCCCGGTCCTGCGTCTGACGCCGTCGTGGAGTGGTTCACACTGCTCCACAACCACAGATTCGTGGGGCTGATCTACCTCGGTATCCTGGATCTCGCCGCCATCGCTCTGATGAGCGTGTTGTTCCTCGCCTTGTGTGTGGCCCTTCGACGAGATCACGAGTCTTCCATGGCAGTTGCTGGTGCGCTCGCGTTCCTCGGCATAGCTGTTTACCTCGCAACCAGCACGGTTTTTCCTATGCTTTCTCTGGGCGAACAATACGCAGCGGCGGCGACAGATGCGCAGAGGAGCTTGCTGGTGGCAGCTGGTCATGCGGTCCTTGCCGTAGGGGGCGTGGGCACAGGCGCTTATATGGCATTCTTACTCATCGGCATTGCCGGCCTGATGATCTCAATGATCATGCTACGGACGAGTATCTTCGGCCGGGCAGTGGCGTACTCGGGGATCGTCGCGAATGTCGCCACCCTGGCCTACTATGTGGTGCCGCTGGTTGCGCCCTCCGCGACTGTGTTCTTCCTTTGGATCTCTGGCCTGCTGTTCCTAACTTGGATGATCCTGGTCGGCTACAGGCTGTTGACGTACACGCCATCGTCTTAGTGAAAAGAAGCAGTGATGTTAGGTACAGCACACCTGGTGGAGCGATGATCAACAACAGCGAACCCCCGGCCGGTGGGCGCTGTGGCTCAGTTTTCCGCTGGCAGTCCTGTTTGCTATCGCTTGTCTCGGAGGACTGTTTCTTCCCTCCACTTATGCAGACGAAACCAGGATGCAGGCTGCTGTCTGAGATTGCAGGCTGATAGATGGTCAATCTTGTGTAGAGGGATGCTGCCTTTAGCTTGAAACACGCCCGGACTACGACTCAGGCTACTTTGGGAAAGAAATCTTTGAAACCTACGAGAATCGAGGTCGGAAGCCGCAGCGTCCGTTTCGTCGGCTCGGCGACACTTGTGACCTGGACAGAAACGCCATTCCCGTCAGGAACGGGATCGGAAAGAATCTGAAATTGTTGGCCATACATGCGAATATGGCGGGAAGCGCCATAGCCAAGGTCCTTAATACGGGCACAATCCTCGGCAGCGGATTTCTTAGTCGCGTGGTTCATGACAGCGCCTAATTTCTTGTGACGGCGAACATTTGAGATAAAGTTGTTCTGGAACACATGGCCGTAATGGCCAACTCGTTCGAAGAGATACTTGAGGAGTCGAACCGCGGAAAATTTGTTGTGGCCCCGCTTTCACACCATCCTAACCGTCCATCCGATACTGACTATCTCTAGAGTACTCCAGAATCACCGACTCGTTTGTGAATATCAGATCGTCACCTTGAGCAATTCATCGTAATTTCCGGGTTTCCTTGTTGCGCTCAGGGAACGCCGCGAATCCTCATCGGGCCAGTCGCGTCTGCGTGAATGCAGAAACCGTCCTGGCCCTGTACTTCCCCTGTCTTACGCTTGGGACACATGTCACGTCCTAAGGGCCAGTATGCTAGTAGTATGGTATCGGGATTGATCATTTACCCAATACGGTAGGTCGCGGCAAATTAATGACAATTCAATACGACATTGACGACCTGAAGGCCACTCTGGCGTTGGTGCGGGGACGGCTTGCCATGCTGGAGTCGTCGGCTCCTGCCGACTCACAGGATTCCGAACTCCGCAAGCGTATCCGGGAGACCAGGATCGAGGAAGGCGTGATCCTGGCTAAATTGGCTGAGATCAGGGAGAAGCACTCAGCTATGCCGGATGACGCGGGCCATTAACGAATCCGTTTAGCGCCACAGCTTTTGCCGGTCGTAACGCTGCCGACCTCAGAAACTGTCGTCCTCGGCGAATTACCTGCCAAATACGAGATTCCATGGAAGCGATTCGCAATTGCTTCCTGGATTCCCGCTGCCAGATTTAATGCACTATTTATGCGGCATTTACTCATTTGTCAACATATGGGAGCAGAATCGTAGCATAGGTCGGCAACATGCACATGACTTGCGCGGAGGGTTTGGATGGCCACAGTCCGCAGTGAGGCGTGGCTCGAATCGCGCAACTTGCTGGACATGGCGGACCTTCCGGTCGATCAGTTGCCCTTCGGCATCGGCGACGCCACCGCCGGCAGCGAGGACGAGTTACAAGCTGTAGTGGTCGGACCGGCCGGCGATTGCGACTTGGCGCTGACCGTCCGCGAATCGCGTTTCTTCCGCAACATCGCCCGCCGCAGCGCCAGCGGTGAGGCTCCGCGCCGTACCTTGACCGAACTCGAAGCCTTCCTGAATGACACACGCGGAGTATGGGAGAACAGTTGGATTCGGTTTCCCGAGTCGCGGTTGAGCGAGCGCGCACGCCAGGTTTTGCAAGGCGATTTACAAGTGGCCAGGAATGGCTCCAGCGGTGAACGCTCCGATGCGCTGCGTTTTCGCTTCACCCAGAACGGGGAACCGTGGCTCCGCTTACCTATCAGCTACGCGCTGAAGCTGTCGCTGGCCGATCTGGTGGGCACGCAGCCTCATATGCCGCAGCCTATGCAGGTCGAAGCTTCCCGCCTGATGTGCCATTTTCTGAACGACAATACGTCGCCCGAGACAACGTCTTTTCATATTGTGGCGGGGAAGCGAAAGCGCTCCCTGGGTGAGCAAATCGCGCGCGAAACGGCGCGCCGTTTTCTGTTTACGTCGCTGTTGATTTCCTGGGCCAACCGGCGTTTCGGCCTGATTGAAAGCGGACAGCGTGCTCTCGTCTATCACGCTCCCGTTCCATCGGTACACCAGGAAGAGCTTTCGTCATGCATCTCCGATTCGTTCTACCGCGAACTCTTCATGAGCCCGTGCCTGTCGGGATGGAGCGATGGCGAAGAGAAGTGTCAGTACATGCACCTTTGCCATCAGGTCCTCAGTCGCAGCCAGTTGAATGCGGTGGCCAAATTGCGCGAGGCGGGTATCATCGCCAACGAGTTGATCGTGCTGCCCAGCCTTTCGAATGTCAGTCTAGCCAATAACGGTATCCACATCAGTATCGGCAGCCGGCTGCTGGACCGGCAACTTCGCGCGGACCGCGGATTGTTGCCTGCGGACCAGAAACGGCTTGGGGATCTGGTCATCAAGATCTATGAGCATTTCTTGACCTTGTTTGTCGGCACGTATACGGCGGCTCCATACCGGTTCGGATTTAAGCAGTTCCATCCCGAACGGCTGTTGTCATTTCTGCCGCACGAGCTTGATTTCACTCACCTGCGGCTGCTGTGGCGGGAGTGGAAGGAAAAGGCGAACCTCAGGGTCCTTGGGCATCCGGTTACGCCCTACGGTCCGCGATGGCTGGATGGCATGATGGCCAGGCTGTTTCGACTGCAGGGCGATTGCGTTCCTGATGCGAGGCTGCTGACGTATCCCGTGGCATGGCTGTCGAGCGAGCACTCGTCGGCGCTTGACGGCACGGCTGGCAACATAGAACGGCTGTCGTCAGAGCTCGATGAGTTGGGGATTGTGGACCAGCGGATGTCGTTTTACATGCCCCTGCGCTTGCGGGAGCGGCAGCGCGACGGCTACGCGGGTTTTGAAGCCCGTTATTACAGCCTGTTTCCGAGCTATGACGGCGACATGGCGGCCGCCGCCAATCTGCAACAGTTCTTCCTGGCCTTCGCTTACAAATTGGCATTGCAGGGAACAATAAGCCACCAACAGATTCCCGATGACCCGACCTCGGAGAGCGAGCGGCGGCAGCCGTTCTTCTTTTCTGCGGCGGCGTTGCCGGCATTCTACGTGCATCGCGACTCACGCAATGAACTGCTGCGCACCGTGCTTCTCAACTGCAAGAAGACGCGGCCCAGCCATAGGCACCCGGGATACATTCGCATCGCCATCGCCGATTACCGCCGCGCGTTGCTGGCGTTTGTCCAGCAAACCGGTTCTGACCTTGCCGAAGCGATGAACATGCAGCCGGTGCTGGCTGAGATGGCAGAGCGTTGTCAGGACGACCAACAGCACGCCAGCTCGCGATTGGAGAATAGTATCGTCGGCGATTCGGCGAAGAACGCTATGAAAATGGAGGCCCGCGAGTTCAACCGCGCGGCCGAAGACTTTTATCGCGATGGATTGCGGCGCCAGCACCTGCGCGAGGCCGTCACCCACTTGCGGGAAGACCTGGCACATCTGGAACGATTCGCCGGTGACGAGACACGCGTCCGAATCCGTCATGGCGTGCGTGTCCAGGACTTGTCACGATTTCTTCAGAACGTTACGGAGCGGCTGCTGACGGACGATCTATCGCTGCAGGAAGTCGCCACACTCCTAAACCTGATGCTGGTATTGACGGAGTGGGACCGGGCTCGGGCCGCGCAGGCTGCATAAGGAATTTCATGGAACATCAGTACATTGAGCGAGCGACCGGCAACGTCGTGCAAGAACAATTGCTCGCCGATTCCCTGGTTAGCGCGTTGTATTCGCCTGCCTTGGAAAGAGCTCCGTTGCTGTCGCGAATGGCGTCGAGCCGCTACGTGTCACGGGTTCTCGGCTATCTAAATTACGACAATCTCTTGTCTTCTCGCGCGACCGGCATGCTGCGCTTTCTGCGACAATCGGGCATACCGCTGTCGGAGTTCCTCGGCAACGTCGCGGATTACGATACAGCCCGTAAAGTCTTCGAACGCCAGATATGCTACTGGATCTGCCGTCCCATGCCCCAGGCTACCCGAGCTGTGCTGTGTCCGGCTGACGCCAGGGCATTGATCGGCTCAATGGAGCAGACCTCGGGGCTCTATCTGAAGCAAAAGTTCTTCTCTTTTCCGGAGTTGCTGGGCGAGGATTCCGCGTGGCATAGATCGTTCAAAGGCGGTGATTACGCTGTGTTTCGCCTGACTCCGGAGAAATATCACTACACCCACAGCCCGGTTTCGGGACGCGTACTGGACATCTATTCCGTCGAGGGCCGCTATTATTCCTGCAACCCCAACGCGGCGGTGCAAGTACTCACGCCGTTCTCCAAGAATCGCCGGGTTGTCAGCATCCTGGATACCGACTGTCCGAACGGGTCGAGGGTGGGGCGCGTGGCTATGATCGAAGTAGTGGCTCTGATGGTGGGACAAATCGAGCAGCGCTACAGCGACCACCGTTACGAGGGCCCCCGAACAGTGGAAAGGGGAATGTTCCTAAAGGGAGGCGCCCCCAAGGCGCTGTTCCGGCCGGGTAGCAGCACAGTGGTCCTGCTGTTCCAGGCGGGGCGGATTCGCTTCGCCAAAGACTTGGTTGAGAATCAGCGTCGCAGCGGGGTGCGAAATCGCTTTGCGCTGACGCTGGGAGAACCTATCACTGAAACCGATGTTGCGGTTCGCTCGTTGCTGGCAACACCAGCGGAGGAGGAACAATGCTGGACGTGATCTTCGTCGCCACTCTGGCCTTGGGGTTATCCGCGCTGCTGGCGTGGGGTGTACGGACGTTGCCGGCGGAGCGCTGGCAGATGCTCGCAGCTGTGCCCGTCGCCAAATCTGCCGATGGTTCGTGGCGCGGACTCAACCTGACCTTCTACGGCTTCTTCAGCGCCACCGGCACGATTTTTGGTTTCACCATCATGCTGCTGTTGCTGGCCTCGCTCGGGATTCCCGCTGTCGCCGGCATGGCACTGGCGCTGCTGATCGTGCTGGTAAGCGTTCCGGCGTCGCGGATTGTGGCGGCCATCGTGGAGCACAAACGCAACACCTTTACCGTGGCCGGGGCGGCCTTCGTGACGACGTTAGTTTTTCCGCTTCTGCTGGTGGCGCTGCGGCCACTGACGGCGGACCTGTTGCATCGCCAGGTCGCGGTACTTCCAATACTGGCAGCCGGAGCAATTGCCTACGTGCTGGGCGAATCCGTCGGGAGGCTGGCATGCCTGAGCTTCGGCTGCTGCTACGGCACGCCGTTGCGCGAGGCCAGTCCTGCGATCGCACGGCTCTTTCACAGTCACTATCTGGTGATTCAAGGGCCAACGAAAAAAGCAGCTTATGCCTCCGGACTGGCTGGCCAACCGCTGATCCCGGTACAGGCGATCACTTCGGCCATACACGCGGTTGCGGGAGTGGCGGGGGTGATTCTATTTCTGTCGCAGCAGTGGCGTCTGGCAGCTCTGGTGCCGTTGGTTGCGAGTTGGGGATGGCGAGCATTCTCGGAAACTCTGCGGGCCGACCATCGCGGCAGCTCGCGAATCTCAGCCTATCAGGTCATGGCTGTTTTCTCGGTCGTGTATCTCAGCGTTTTTCTGGGGCTGTTACCCCAGCCTACGGCGCTTGAGGCCCACCTTTCCCTGGCATTCCCCCAGGTGTTTTCGGTTCCTATTATTCTGCTGCTGCAAATTTTCTGGCTTGCCTTGTTTTTTTATTACGGAAAAAGCCGGGTAACAGGATCCACGCTGTTATTCCACGTGGTTCCTGAGCGCGTGTGAGACTGAGGCGAGCGAAACAAATCCCCCGATTTTCGAGAGTGCTCCTGGACAGCTCCCCGAGCGGCAATGAATTGTTGCGAGTACTCCATCGCTGGCGGCGGAGAGCGATGTTCACACGTCGGAACAGTCATCAACATTTCACCAAGGTTTTATGTCCTGTTTGCATTGCCGTCAAACAAGCTACCTACTATTTCGTGTCGTAGTCAAATTCGCCTGCAACGTTGGCCATAACTCCATGCGACGGCTAGCAGCCGCCCCTCCACCGCAGCGAAAAGGAGAGTTCACCATGCAGTCCCGAGCTCGTTCTTCCGGCCCGAAATTCGGGCTTTCTTGCCTTATGGCAGCAGTGCTGTGCACCGCGATGACCATGGCCCAAACGGTGAAATCTGGCCTGCTGGTTACCGGCAAGATTGAAGCCCAGCCGCCGCTGGGAACCCAGCTCAATGTGGGCAGTCTGCCTATGAACATAATTCTTTCGCCCAACGGCCAGTACGCACTGGTCAGCGATATGGGCTTTGACCAATCCCTCACTGCCATCAACGCCGCCAATGGCGCCTTTGTTTCCAATATTGATTACCCCAACTGTAACTATTGCTATGAGCAGACCACGAACGGTCTTTATTACGGTCTTGCGTTCGGAAATAACGGCCTGCTGTATGCGGCCCAGGGTGGCAACAACACGATCGACGTGTTAAATCTGTCCCCGAACGGGATCCTCGCCGACCTGGGCAACTTCCAGGCAACTCAGTCGACCGATTTTCCTTCCGGCCTGGCGACCGACACCCGGGGCTATCTCTACGTCGTCAACAACGACCCGAGCACCTTCGCCGTGCCCGGCAGCGTAGCCATCTACTCGCAGGAAACCCAGACTGAAGTGGGACGGTACTGGTTCGCTGGCAGCTGGTATGGAACGCCCAACTATCCGCTGGCCATTGCCGTTATGTCCAACGGCTCGAAAGCTTACGTTTCCAGCGAGCGCGACGGCGCGGTATACGACCTGAACACTTCCAATCCAGCCAGCCCGACTTTGACCGGAGCGATTGCTACTGGAGCCAATCCGGATAGCTTGTTGCTCAATCAATCGCAGTCGCTGCTCTATGTAGCTAATGCTGGCAGCGATACCGTCTCAGTGGTCAACACGGCCAATGACCTGATCGTTGGCTCGATTCTGCTGCGCCCACCGGCGCTACAGGGTGTGGCGGGTACGTCGACGCCAACCGGACTGGCCTTGACCCCAAATGGAAATACTCTGTATGTCACGTTGGGCGATCTGAATGCCATTGCTGTCCTCGCGGTCAATGGCAATAACCTGAGCTTGACCGGATACGTCCCCGCAGGATGGTATCCGACCTCCGTGGTTGCTCCGACGAACTCCGCCATCCTGGCCGCCTACGGCAAAGGGACCATCACCCGCTATCCCAGCACCGGCTACATACAGTGGGATTTCAACTCCAGTCCCTGGTACGACCAGCATTTGGTCCAAGGGCAGGTTGCGTTTATCAAGGGCCTGAACAATCCTGAGAAGCTGCAACAAGGTACTGACGCGGTCCTGCGGAACAGCGGGGCTGAGCGGATGAATGACCACCGCCTGGATAAGCTCGGGCTGCAAAGCGGCAATATCCGGCACGTCTTCTATATCGCCAAGGAAAACCGGACCTACGACCAGGTGCTGGGCGATGTTCCCGGGGGCAACGGCGATTCCTCGCTGACGTTGTTCGGTGCCAGCATAACTCCGAACCTCCACGCTCTGGCGCAGCGTTTCGTTCTGCTGGACAACTTCTATACCAACAGCGAAGTGAGCTTCGACGGTTGGGGATGGCTGACACAAGCCATCGCCAATGAAGACCTTATCAAGGACGTCCCCTACGAATACAGCGGCCGCGGCCGGAACTACGACGTGGAAGGCCAGAACAACGGTTACAACGTGGGGGGCTTCCCGGCTTACAATCCCGACGGACAGCAGATTTCCCCGCTGTACTTCCCGAACGGCGCCCCCTCCATTCCGGACGTGACGCAAGGTCCGGGCGGTCACATCTGGGATGCCGTTCATGCAGCCGGCATTACCTACCGCAACTACGGCTTCTTCCTGTCGACCGGCATCACCGACAGTCACGGCAACGTCATCATGCCGGACAACTACCCTGACGTTTTGGGTAACCAACCGCCAGGCCACAGCTTGCAGGGAGTGAGCGACTGGGATTACCGGCGTTTTGACAGCGACTACCCGGACAGTGACGCCTCGACCATTTACACGCAGAGAGGCGCACAGAACTGCACCTACCAGGAGCCCACGTACGGCAAGTACAACTCCACCAGCCGAGCGGCCGAGTGGATTCGAGAGTTCAACCTCATGCTGCAACAAGATCCGTCGGGCAATTCCGTGCCGGCATTTGAGACCATTCGCCTTCCGCATGACCACACCCAAGGGCCGACCTCAGGTGACTTCGCTCCTGCCGCCGAAGTTGCCGACAATGACTACGGTGTTGGGCAGGTTGTGCAAGCCATCAGCAACAGCGTGATCTGGAAAAGTACGGCGATCTTCATTATCGAGGACGACGCCCAGGATGGTCCCGATCACGTGGATTGTCACCGTTCCACCACCTACGTCATCAGCCCGTGGATCAACCAGGGGGCTATCGATCACAACTTCTACAATCACACGAGCGTCTTGAAGACTATGGAAATGCTTCTGGGCGTTCCCCCCTTGACTTCATACGACGCGACTGCCGCTCCAATCATGGATTGGAACAGCCAGCCTTCCAACAGTGCTCCGTACACCGCCGTGCTGCCGGCGCAGAACATCATTTGCGCCCAGTCTCCCGACTTGAACAAGCTGCCTCTGAACGATCCCATGCGCAAGATGATGGTTCGGGCCAGCGAGATGGATTTCCAGCATCCCGACAGCGCCCCGCCAGGGGAACTAAACGAGATGATCTGGAAGTCGGTGAAGGGCATGAACTCAGAAATGCCCAAGCCGGTTCATGCTGGTGCGGCAAAGGCCGACCCGGATGGGGATGGGGACGACGACTAGAGTTGTTAGGCCGACCCAGAGCAGCAACGAGCACGGGCAGGCATCGAGCCTGCCCGTTGCCACATCAGCCTCCGCTCTTGCATGCCGATTCGCGGGGCATCCTTCCCTTCTTTCCTGCCGGGAAATCCAGCAGCCTGACGTACAAGTCTAGATTCTGGGGTCTGAGTGAGCGCAAAGAATCCTCGTATCGTGCGGGAATGCGCAAGCTTCTACGCGGCAAGCTTAGGTTCCAATCGGTGACGGATCGGTCCGGAAGGGGACCGGCTCTAATTCCTGTCGGGAGCGGCATTTTCGGGTTCCGCGAAACACCTATGGGACAAGCAATTCAGTCAGGCGATGTGTGAGCACTAGCGTCGCGCCGTAGTTACTGCCGATGGCGACGATCATGGTTAATAGGACAAGAGTCCAGGGCCAGGTGCGTTGGGAGCGGCGAGCATTAGTGCGCCACCCGATCAGGCGCTCTACTCGCACGCGGATCGAGGACCGGCTACAGACCAGGCCGCTTGCGAGCGCGGGCTCGACCCACTGCTTTGAAGATCTGGAGAGTTTGATCAACGCCGCTGCGAGATCCAGGGCATCCTGACGATTCCGGACGGCTGCATCGTCTGCCGCCAGTTCAGCCGCCTCGCGCCAAGCACTCTCAAGGCCGCTCATCCCAGGAAACGGAATCCCACTGATCAGGATCTTCTTGAGGTTGTCCCGGGAGCGCATGTGCCCCATTTCGTGCCGGATCGCGACCTGTAACTCGTTGTCAGTGAGCACAGCAGCCGCGGCGTCGGAGACCATCACCTGTGGTTTTCGAATACCCACCAGAATCAGGGCGGGCGCCCCGTTTGCAGCGCTCAGCATTGGAGTCAGCGTCTGGCCACCCAGGCTCGACGTTTCCGGCAACCACTGCGTCACTGCGCGCGTCGTTCTGCCCTCAGCCCTGAGAATGCGGAACAAGCCTGCGCTCACGATGAGAAGCCCAAATGCGGCGAGAATGAAGGTCCGGGCGTCCTCGTCGAGCGATGCCCGCTCCATCAGCCAGAATGACGGGAAAGCAAGAAAGACAGCGACCACAGTGGAAGCGGTGAAAGAAAAAATCCGCAGGCCGAAAAGAAACCTGGCGGATGTCATGGGGTACTTCAGCCCCATCCGCTTCATGGCCCACCAGGCCAACGCCACCAGGCAGGAGAACGGGCAGTACATCACGGCGAAAAATGCGAGTGAAACGGCAAAGCCTCGCGCTATAAATATCACTGCTGCTCCCCTTTCTTCAGCAGTAGATCTGCGCGTTGGCGCTCCACCAGGGCATGTAACTCTTCCAGCAGTTTCTCGTCCTGCGCGCCCACGGTCTCCACGAAGTACGAAAGGTGAAGGGAAGCATGCTCAGATCCCAGAAGTCGCTGCATTCCACTCACGGCTGCCACGCACTCCAGTTCTTCCGGGCTGTATCGAGCCGAGTAGCGAAACGCTTTTCCTTCGAGCACTCGGCCGAGGAGCCCTTTCTGGAAGAGGCGATTCATTGTGGTCATGATCGTTGTGTAGGTTTGCCATATCGTGCCGTCCTGCAGCACTTCACGAACCGTGGCAGTGCCTCGCATCCACACTGCGTGGTGAACTTGTTGCTCCAGCGGACCAAGGTGGACTGCGGGGGCACGTCCGAAGATGGAACGAAACGGATCCATTTCTCAGTCGTGAAGAGGCCGGTCGTCACCAAAAAGAAAACTGTAGAGTCGGCGAGGCGGGTAGTCAATGCGCGGGCTGCGAATATCATCGCACTTTAACATTAACCTCGCCGCAACGTAATACTTCCCCAAACCTCTTATCGTCGATAGTAGGTTTTTTCCGAAATATTAACCCCTTGTTGGCCTATCAGAGGTGATTATTGTCCGTTGTATCTCGACGTTGCTGTCTGCACACCAAGGGCGAATAGGCATGAATCAAGATGAATGGTTCCCCACTCTGCTTGTCATCCGCGTTCGTAGAACCAGCATTCGAGCAGGCGTGAGAATTCTGCTGGTCAGCTTGCTCGTATTAGCGAGTTGCTTACTGCTGACGGCCCAGAATGTAGTTCTGACAGGCTCGCTCAGCGGGCAGGTATCCGATCCGACCGGAGCAGTTGTACCGGGAGCTTCGGTGCTTGTGCGAAGCCTCGCGACAGGCGTGGAACAGTCCGCCACCACAAATCACGCCGGAATTTATAAATTTGCGGCGCTCGTCCCGGGCGCCTATTCCGTCAAGGCCAGCCTCAAGGGCTTTCGCAACGTCGAGCTTCTGACCGAAGTGCAGATCGGGCGAAGCGCTTTGCAAGACATCAAACTGCTGGTGGGCGCCAGCGGGGACACCGTCAAAGTTACTGGGAGCACGCCCCTGCTGCGGCCCGGAGAGTCGTCCGAAAGTACCGTCATCGATCGTTCGCTGATACAGGATTTGCCGATGAACGGGCGGAAGTACACCAATCTTGCTGTCCTGACGCCTAACACCAGTTATGACGGCGACACCGGACTGGTCAGCATAGCCGGCCAGCAGGGAGGCGAGGATTCCGGCTACGCCAACGGGAACGGCTTCAACAGCTTTACTGTCGACGGAAACAATTCCACCAGTAACTACTTTGACGACATCGTAGGTCGCTACCGCATTCCGTATCTTTATGGCGAGAACTCGATCCAGGAGTTTCAGGTTTCCGTTGCCCCGTATTCCTCGGTGTATGGTGGCGGAGCCGGTTTCGTCAACGCAGTTACCCGCTCTGGCACCAATAACTTTCACGGCAACGCGTTCTATTACAACCGTCCCTCTGCTACAGGGGCCAATGACGCCATCGATAAAGCCAACGGTTTCCCCAAACCCTATGACAGTCTGCAGCAATTTGGTGGAGCGGTCGGCGGCCCGATCGTC
>PLBD01000456.1 GCA_003135315.1 Acidobacteriaceae bacterium
TCCACATCAATTCGAAGCTGACCGAAGGCGAAGATGTCGCCGACCTGGGCGGCACAATTCTCGCTTACATCGCGTGGAAGGATGCCGACAAGGACCTGCAGCTCACTAGTCGCGATGGAATGACTCCCGACCAGCGCTTCTTCGTTGGCTTCGCACAGTGGGCGTGCGAGAACGACCGTCCTGAAGATCTCCGCGCACTCGCCATCACCGATCCGCATTCGCCCGGGAAGTACCGTATCAACGGCGTTGTGGTGAACGTGCCGGAGTTCGGCGCGGCCTTCGGTTGCAAGCCCGGCTCGCCCATGGTGAAGCCCGCCGCCAAGGTCTGCAAGGTGTGGTAAGGGCGGGCAAGAATTGAAGCCTGCCTAACGATCCGTATATGAAGCGCAATCGGCGAGAGGGTCGGCGCCAAGTCTGTGCGTGAGAATTATCTTTCGCGCCGGGTAGTCGCCCAGGGAGCCCGAAATACGGAGCGCCGTAGGCGCGAAGTCACACGTAGCGCAGCGGAGTGCTGNNGGAGCGGCGGCACAGCTACGACGCACACACCGTAGGGACGGCACGGTTCTCACGCGGGCTCGCAAGCCCTCAGCGTCCGCCTCGCCGATGCAATAGACCGACTGCGTCCCCGCAGCCCTGTTCGTTCGCCGGACAGCTACTTCTTCAGCACCTTTCCATTGAGGGCGCTCACAAACACCACGTAGCCCGACTTCTTCTCGCCCCACATGACATACCAGACCGGCGCCGGAAAACTATAACCGTTCCCAAGCTGAAAACTCGACATCTTCTTGTCCGGGTTCTTTTTCAGCCAGGTAGCGGCGTCGGCGGCTGCCGTCGTGTACACGGCATCAGAATCCACGTTGAATTCAGAGGATTGAATCGGCATCACTTCGCGGGTAACGCCGCTCCAGGGGGCCGCGTTTCCTATCGTCACTCCTTTGATTATGTCCGGCGGCTGCGCGGCGATCGCGTAGGAGAAAATTCGGTACTCGTGTTTACTTGGCGACGCGAATGTCGCCTCCCACACCGCAGCCTTGCCGCCTCCGTTAGTAAATCCGGAAACATCCTTCGGTGCGATGCGCAGCAGTACGATATCGGGCGCCCATTTGTAGGCGGACTTGTACATCGGCCAATAAGCGGTCTTTGCTGTGACCGGTTCAGCAGAGTTAGGGGACTCGTTTGCTTTCACGGCGGCCACATCACCGCCTGCCGGATTGGAAGGCAGCGAGCAACCGCAAAGCAGGAAAATGGCAGCCGCCAGCGCGGTTGCCAACCACGTTTTAGGCGAAGCCAGCATGACATCATCTCCTAGGGAAATGCTATGCCGGCCTGCGGCACGATACGAGAGCGTTCTCTGGTGCGACGAGATTAATTGCGGATTTTTCCTGATTCGGAACCGCGGCTGGGAAACATCAAGAATGGAATATCATTGCCGGATGCGGGGATTGAACGCCGAGTACAGCAGATCGGTCAGCAAGTTCACCAGAACATAGGTCAGCCCGATCATCAGGATGCAGCCCTGCACCAGGTAATAATCGCGGTTGGAGATCGCGGTAATCGTCAGGCGTCCGATGCCGGGCCACGAGAAAATTGTCTCCGTCACAATCGCGCCCGCCAGCAGCGCCCCGAATTGCAGCCCGATTACCGTGATGATCGGAATCATGGCATTGCGCAGGGCGTGGCGATAAACCACGGTTCGCTCCGGCAAACCTTTAGCGCGCGCGGTGCGAATGTAATCCTGCCCCAGTTCTTCCAGCATTGACGTGCGCACCATGCGGGTAAGGATGGCAGCCAGCGCAGCGCCCATGGTGATTGCCGGCAGCACCAGGTGTGCCGGCGATCCCGAGCCTGAGACCGGCAGCCATCCCAGCTCAATTGCGAAAATCAGGATGAGGATCGGCCCCAGCGCAAAGTTGGGAAACGACAACCCCAGCAGCGAAACGAAGCTCAGCACCCGGTCGTCCCATCGATTGCGGCGCAGCGCCGAGCGCACTCCCGCTGGAATCGACAGTCCCAGCGCGACAATCAGCGCGGCCAGCGTCAGCTCCATCGTGAAGGGATACGCCTGCGCGATGATGTGCCCGACATTCTGATTCAGTCGTAGCGAGCGTCCCATATCGCCGTGCACAATGCCGCGCCAGTAATTCACATACTGCTGTCCCAGCGGAACGTCGAGCCCGTACGCATGGCGCGCTGCCGCGACGTCCGTGGCCGCCGCACCTTCGCCCAACATCTGTTGTATGGGATCGCCGGGCACCAGATGGATCAGCAGAAACACCACCGACACCACCAGCCAGATAACCGGCAAGGTGTAGAGCAGGCGTGAAAAGAGATAGCGCGGCATCAGTGTGGGGCCGGCAGCGCCGGAGAAGTTGAAGGCGGTGGTGCGGGCTGTGTGGTTTCGATCTTCACGTTCTCCACTCGCAGTCCATCCATACCGACGACCGTATAGCGGCGGCCCTCATACTCAAAGCTGTCGCCGGACTTCGGGATCCGTTGCAGTCGCGCGAGTACAAATCCGGCGAGCGTTTCGAAGCCGTCGTCGCGCGGCAGCACGATGTGGTATTGCGACTCCAGATCGCGAATGTTGACCGCTCCGTCCAGCGTCATCGAAGGATCGCCGGGCAGGAACGACTCTCCGGGGATATCGAACTCGTCTTCGATCTCGCCCACCAGTTGCTCCAGTACATCCTCCACGGTCACCAGCCCCGCCGTCGAGCCAAACTCGTCCACCACCACCGCCAGGTGCCGTTTGCGGGCCTTGAACTCCACCAGCAGGTCCGGCAGCGGCTTGGTTTCGGGAACCACCAGCACCTCGCGCATGATATGCCGCACTTCAAGTCCACTGGGACGGCTGACGGGGCGTCCCGAAGCTGTGCGGTTCATGCGATAGCGCAGCCAGCGCATCAGGTCCTTGGCGTACAGCACGCCAATGATGTGCTCGGGGCCGCGCTGCGGATCATAAACCGGAATGCGCGAGTGTTGCTCGTCTACCGCCTGTTGCAGCGCCTCCTCTAAGGAGAGATTGCCGGGCAACGAGAAAATATCGGGCCGCGGCACCATGATCTCCCGCACCGTGATGTTCTCCAGGTCAAGCGCGCGGAGAATCAGGTCCTCCTGCGGCGCCTCCAGTATTCCCAGCCGCCGGCTGGCGGAAACGATCAGCTTCAGCTCCTCCGGCGAATGTACGCCGCCCTCGCGCACCTGCCGCATTCCGAACGCCTTCAGCACCGTCCGCGTGGAAGCAGTCATGAAGGTTAGAAACGGCCCCGCCACGGTGATGAAGAAGTCCATCGGTCCGGCGACGGCGAGCGCCACCCGCTCCGTCCGCTGCAACGCGATTGACTTGGGAACAACCTCTCCCATGATGACCACCAGGTAGGTCATCAGTGCGAAGGCCAGGACCACCGCGCAGCCATGGGCGTAGAGCCGCGAATGCGGCAACGGCAGGAAGAGCGGCTCCAGGATGTGAGCTATCGACGCCTCGCCAATCCAGCCCAGGGCCAGGCTGGAGACGGTCACGCCAAATTGCACCGCGTTGAGGACAAGCTCCAGCTTCTGATGAAGCTTCTGGACGGTGCGCGCGCCGATGCGATGCGCCGCAATCATCTGTTGCAGTCGCGTCTCGCGCACGCTCACCAGCGCGAATTCAGCGGCCACGAAGAACGCGTTTGCCGCGATCAGCAAGACCACTGCCACGATCCGCAGCACCACGAAGGTAACCATGAAGGAGAAATCTTACCATCGCGGGCGGGCCAGGTTACGCAGCGCAACCGCCGCATAAGGAGCGCTGCTCCGTCCGGCGTAGCACGCCGGCTACATCGTCGCCTGCCAGGGTGACCCCGGCTTGGGCGGCGGTTCGACAGCATTCGGCAGAGCTCGCAAGCGCGACTCCCACCAGCGCACCGGGCAAGCCGGTTGCACGATGTATTGGCGGAAGCAGGATTCGTTAGCGCAGTTGCTGGAACTCGTCCTGCGAGATGCCGAGCTGACGGAGAATCTTGAAAAACAAAGGCGGGCCAACCTCTCCCCCGGCGTGAAGAGGAATCGTAACCGCGCGTCCGTCGGGATGGTTCCAGCGCTCGTGACTGCCGGTTTGCCTCGATCTGAGAAAACCCAGCTTGCGTGCGGCGTTCTGAAACTCGCGCGCCGTCCCGCTAGGCATGCACGATTTCGGTACTGTCAGCGGGTAGTGCGATGCCTTTCTCTCGGTATTCCTCAGCGAGCATGCGGAAGACGCTGGAGAGCTCTTGCAGCGCCTCTTCGCGGGTCGGCATCAGCGCATAACATCCGGAGATGGCCGGGACCTCGGCAACCCACGAACCATCTTCCTGTCGATATAGCACGGTTTTATAGTCTTCGAGTTTCACGCCGATGTCCTGCTTTACGGGACAGTTTACCATCGTGTGCGCTCAACATGCGGTTTTCGGTAGTGTCTTGTTGCGTTGCTGGCGCTAGGGCCTGGGCGGCCCGCAATTGATGCGCCTCTGGGTCGGCCGGAAGCGGCCTGGCAGGACGGTTCTTGCTTTATTTCCCGTCTCCGTGCAAAATACTCTATTCTTCGCCTTTTGTTCGCGACGCAAGTGACCCCCGTGCACAGCGACAATTTCACTCCCACCCCCGAGCAGCGTCAGGCCATCGAGCACATCCACGGCCCGATGCTGGTTGTCGCCGGCGCTGGAACCGGCAAGACCACAGTGCTTGCCCGCCGCATTGCGCACCTCATCAAGACCGAAGCCGCGCGCCCCGACGAGATCCTCGCCGTCACCTACACTCGCAACTCCGCTGCTGAACTGATTCATCGCGTGGCAGCCATCCTGTATCCGGACCTCGACCAGCAGCCGTCGCTTTATCCCGAACTCGAACGTCCTAAGGCGGCGAAGAAGCTGCTCCAGAGCGGTCTTCAGGCTCACACGTTTCATTCGTATTGCTATCGGCTTTTGCAGGACGCGGGCGCAAAGTTCCAGCTCCTCGACGACAAAGATCTGTTCATCCTGCTGCGCCGTCGCATGGCCGACCTGAAGCTTCATCACTACATCAAGTCTGCCAATCTCGGACACTTTCTTGAAGATCTGCTGAAGTTTTTCAGCAGTTGTCACGATGAACTGCGCACTCCCTCCGATTACGACGCCTACGTTGCCGGGATCGAGCGCGGCGAGATTCCTGTGCCGCGTATGGCGAAGGCGAAGGACGCCGCCGTCATGTCCGACGAGGAAGCTCTCGGCCGCTGCCACGAGGTCGCGCGCGCCTTCCGCTTTGCCGAGGACCTGCTGCAGGAGGAAGGCCTCGGTACTTTCGGCCACATTATGACGCGCGCGGTTGATGTGCTGGCGCGTCGCAAGTCGGTGCTGGAGCGCGCGCAGCGGCGGGCGCGGTTCATACTCATCGACGAGTTTCAGGACTCCAACGTCGCGCAGATCAAGCTGGCCAGCCTGCTCGCGGGAGAAGCCGCCAACGTCTTCGCGGTCGGCGATCCGGACCAGGCCATCTATCAGTTTCGCGGCGCCACCAGCGACGCCTTCGAACAATTCCTCCAGGCCTTCGGCAAGGACCGCGTGCAGCGTGTCACCATGTCGGCCAACCGGCGCTCCACGCCGCCCATCCTGCGCTGCGCCTTCCAGGCCATCAAGTGCAACCCGGAGATCGCCAGCGCCGACGGAGGCTGGCCCCGCGAGCCGCTTACCTGCGCCCGGCTGGAACGCGAAGCCGCCGTCGCAACTGCTCCCGCGGTCCAGGCCATCGCTCACAACGGCCAAGAGCAGGAGGCCGTGTTCGTCGCCGACACCATCAAGGCCATGCGCGCGCAGAATCCCGCCGCTAAGCTCAGCCACTTCGCCGTGCTCTATCGCAGCCACTTTCATCGCGAAGCGATTGTGGCCGAGCTTACCCGGCGCGGCATCCCCGTTCACGTCAAGGGCGCCGATCTCCTTAAGACGCCGGAGCTGCGCGATGCCATGGCGGTGCTCCGCATTCTCGATTCCTCTCATCCCGTCGCGTTGTTCCGCGTGGCTGCGCTGCCGCAATTTGAGATCGATCCCCAACACTTCCGCGCGGAGCTGGCGCTCGCGGAGAAGAACTTCTCTGCCGAAGCGGTTCTGGAAAACGTTCCCGGCGGCTTGCATGTGGTGGAGACCATCCGCGCGGCGCGGCGCGATCTGGCCGCGGCGAACAACATGCTTGCCGCAGCGTTACAGATCGCACAGCGCGCCTTCGGGCTGCCTGACTCGATGCCGCTGCGCCGCTTTCGCGACTTTGCCGAGCGCTGGCTCGAGAAGCCGAAGCAAATCGTCGGCGCAGGCACGCTGCATGATTTTCTGGATTACATCGCGATATTTCAGGAGGCGAAGGGATCTCTCGTCGAAGAGACCGATGAAGACGATCCTGTCGCCGCGCTGGCGCCCAGCGAACTGGCCAAGGCGCCGCTGGAAGACGCGGTGCAGTTGATGACAGTCCACGCCGCCAAAGGGCTGGAGTTTCCCTGCGTCTTCGTGCTGCGTGTCAATTCGCAGTCGTTTCCCGGCTCGTATAAAGAGTCGTTCGTGGAATTCCCGCAGCAATTGCGCAGCAAAGATGCTTGCGGCGAGGCCGCACCCAAGGCGCTTCACGACCAGGAAGAGCGCCGCCTGTTTTACGTCTCCATGACCAGGGCCATGGACGAGCTGTATGTTTGCGGCAAGGCGGGCAGCCAGAAAAAACAGCCCGCGCCGCCCAGCGGATACATTCGCGAGCTGGTCAGCCACGCGAGTTCGTCGTTGAAGGGCGCCATCGCGTCTCGCATCTTGCCGTCCGACACGCAGATTGCGCAGATTCACGCCTCTGCCGAGCCGTTGCCGCTGGTCTCGCAGTGGACGCAGCTTCCGCCGCGCGCGGACGCTCGTCTGCTGGACTTGAGCGCCAGCGCCATTCAGTGCTACGAGTATTGCCCGCTGGCCTACAAGCTGCGCTATGACTGGCGCCTGCCTGAGGACGCGAGCGCCGCGCTGCAATTCGGCAGCGCCATGCACCTGGCCCTGAAGGCCTACTTCGACGGCGTTCGCGCCGGCCGTCCGCCTGACGAGGAGACCGTGGTCGCCTGTTTCCTCGATGAGTTCGCGAAGACGAAGATCGACGAGCCCCTGCAGCGCGAGCTCTACACGAAAGAGGGTCGCGAGCAGCTCAGCGCTTTCATGCGCTCACCGCTCGCTCGTCCTGCGGGCCAGGTCCTCGATACCGAGCGCCGCTTCAAGATCGAACTTGGCGGGGCGCGCGTGGGGGGCAGATTGGACCGGCTCGACAGTCTCGGCGATGGCGAAGTCGCGGTTGTGGACTACAAGACGGGCAAGGCAAAAACTCAGGAAGACGCCGACGAGAGCCTGCAACTTTCGATTTATGCGCTGGCCGCCCGGAGCATGGGACACACGCCGTCGTCGCTGGTCCTCATCAATCTGCGGGACAGTACCGCGATCGCATCAACGCGCACACCCGAGCAGCTTCGCGACGCCGAGGCCCATGTGGCGTCGATTGCCGCCAGGATTGCCGCCGGAGAGTTCGAACCGAAGACAGGCGCTGGCTGTGCGTGGTGTTCTTATCACAGCATCTGCCCGGAACACGAAGAGCCCCTGCCGCGTCCCTCTGCCCAAGTGAACTAGAGGGGATCGGGTGGAGCACGCCTCTAGAGTCTGCGTGAGAACTAAGTTTGATCTTCGGCGGTGGTGTATGACTCACGAAAAAAGAACCCCGAAGGGGTGGAAGTGCAGTTAGCCCAGGACGGAGCGAAACCGGGGTCCCCGATTCGCGCCTTTTGCGCGACTTGGGGTGGGAAGCGGAGTCCTGGGTAGGGAGGAAAAAATAGCCGAGTCCCGTAGGGACGGCACGCTTCTCGCGCACTCACTTCAGACCTACTCCACTCACTCCAGGGTGCGGACACTCTTTCGAGAATCGAATCCCGCGCAAAAGCGAAGGGGACGCTTGCGCGCCCCCTCGGTTGACGTAAAGACCAAGTTAGTGCTTCTTTTTCTTTGCAGCTTTCTTAGCCTTCTTTGCAGCCTTCTTAGTTGCCATGGTTTCTATTCTCCCTTTCCATTTGTCATGGAATATTGCGACATTCAATTTCATCGCAATTTGTTAGTTGTATAGAGTTAATGAAAAAAATAGTCAAGCAAAAAAAGCGCCTCGCGGCAGTCAAACCGGCAACACGCAACGCCGCATCCTCGCCTCGTGATCGCCGCAATTCTCGTAAGCTCTCTCCGGCGCTCGCATCGTAAAGTTCGCATACGCGTGAAACCCGCATAAACACTGGCTATTTCAACATCCGCAAAATCGCTCCGCTCAGCGCGTCGTGCCACGCGTGCGCCATCATTCCCGGTCGAAGGCTTTTTCGCCACCACGAGAGTAACCCAAACATTAATCCGAAAATTGCGATTAAAATCATCCGCGCGGCGCCTTCGTAGCCGTGGGACGCCCCAAACACCAGCGCCGAGAGCAGCACTCCGGCGAGCATCGAATTGGCGATTGCGGCGAACTGCCGCTGCAGATATCCGCGGAAAATAATCTCCTCGCAGAAGCCGGCGGTGACGCTCACGCAGAACCAGACGGCCAGCTCCAGGTTCGTTCCCGGGGTCAGAAACCCGAGCTGCTTGCGCATGCTCTCGAGTTTGCCGTCTTGGTCGAGACGCATCAGCTTGGCAGTGACCAGCAGCACGAACATCGCGCCGCCCCAAAAGACGCCGGCGTACACAACATCGAGAAAGAAATCCTCCCACGTCGCCCAGCGCCCGCCGATCAAGTCACGCAATCGGATGCGCTTGCGGATGCCGAGCCACACGAAGCCGGCCAGGATCCACTCCCAACTCATCGTCCAGAGATACTGCGGAATCTTGCTTCCGGCGCTCAGCAGATGTTTGCTGCGGTTGCCGTTCACCGACGCGATCAGCAGCACTGCGATCAGGATTGCAGTGTGCCACCAGGGAGCCAGCAGGCGATTGCGCCCGGGGGAAACGAGTTGCGGTTCAGGCGGGATTTGTGCGTCCGCGGACAAGGCACTCCATCTTATAATGTTGGGTACTCACTCTTACCTCAGGAGTTCCATCCCATGGCCTTCCTAGAAGATGTTGTCATCGTATCGGCTGTGCGCACCGCAATCGGAAAATTCCAGGGTTCGCTTTCGGATTTCACCGCGCCGCAACTGGGCGCCATCGTGGTTCGCGAGGCAGTAAAACGCGCGGGCATCGATCCCAACACGGTTGATGAGTGCATCATGGGCAACGTTGTTTCCGCTGGTCTCGGCCAGAACCCGGCACGACAGGCCGCGCTCGGCGGCGGACTCCCGGACAGCGCCGGCGCCATGACCATCAACAAGGTTTGCGGCTCGGGACTGAAATCCGTGGCCCTCGCGCAGCAGGCGATCCAGACCGGCAACTCGCACATCGTCGTTGCCGGNNGGCATGGAGAGCATGACCAACACGCCATACCTCTTGCAGACCGCGCGCAAAGGCTTTCGCCTGGGCGATCAGAAAGTTCTCGACTCCATGGTGCATGACGGCCTGTGGGACGCTTACAACGACTATCACATGGGCAACACCGGCGAGAATGTCGCCGACAAGTACAAGATCACGCGCGAGGAGCAGGATGAGTACGCGCTGAACTCGCATCGCAAGGCGCTGAGCGCCATCAACGAGTGCCGCTTCAGGGACCAGATTATCCCGATTGAGCTGCCGTCGAAGAAGAAGGGCGCGCCGCCGGTGCTGTTCAGCAAGGATGAATCGCCACGCGAGGACACAACGATCGACGTGCTGCGCAGTCTCAAGCCGGCCTTCAAGAAAGATGGCACCGTCACTGCAGGCAATGCGCCCGGCGTAAACGACGGAGCTTCGGCGCTGGTGGTGATGTCGGCGGCGAAGGCGAAGGAACTTGGGCTGAAGCCAATGGCCCGCATTGTGGCGCAGGCCACCAGCGGCCTCGCGCCGGAATGGGTGATGATGGCTCCGGTGGAAGCGGTCCGTCAGCTCTGGCAGAAGACGGGCTGGAAGAATGACGACGTTGATCTGTACGAGTTGAACGAGGCGTTCTCGGTTCAGGCCATCGCCGTCGTGCGCGAGCTTGGACTCGATCTCAACAAAGTGAACGTGAATGGCGGCGCGGTCGCGCTGGGACATCCCATCGGCGCCAGCGGCGCGCGCATTCTCACCACGCTGCTCTATGAGATGATTCGCCGCGATGTGCACAAAGGAATCGCAGCACTGTGCCTGGGCGGAGGCAATGCCGTGGGATTGGCGGTGGAGCGGTAAGCAACTATGGTGTGAGGATCAACACCGCCTGATCGGCGTCTTCAAGGAATTCAGCAATGCGNNGCCGCGTAGCCAGATGACTTTGGGCGGTGGCCGAATGCTGTTGCCAGCTCGTAGAAGTCCGCGTCCGCAGTGACAATTGCAAAATCACCAGCCTTCGCGTATTCCCAGATGCGTGCGTCTGAAACCTGGAGCAGTTCCTCGAAAGCTACGTGAGTCGAGCCGGGGAACAGGTCAGCCAAGCGGTCAATGAGCCGGCAGGACAGATTCTCATCCAGGAGCAGTTTCACAGAGCGACTCGGCGGCCAACCCGCGCGGCATAATCGAACGCCGCCCGAAAGTCTTCCTTCTCCAGCTCAGGGTAGTCGGCGATGATCTGCTCTTCGCTCATGCCTGCCCCGAGCCAAGCGAGCACGTCCCAGACCGTGATCCTGAGACCCCGGATGCATGGCTGGCCAGATCGCTTACCGGGTTCAATCGTAATGCGGGTGTCTTCCATGTTCCTCGGTTGATTTTACCCCAGAGGACAAATTGGGAGCCTCCATGTGCGGTGGCCACCAACCGCAACACCCGCGCTCGCTTGGGAACCCGCGCCTCGGTGACGGCGGTCTTAAGAGAGGCGCGATTTTGCCCTCATGCGTGGTAATCTACAATTGTCCCGCGGAATCGGACGACCCATGATGCGCATCGATACAAATCAGCATGTCCACGCTGAGATTGGCGCCTGCCGGTTCCCACACCTCTGTCCTTGTTGTTGTTGTCGCTAGCTGTTTCTTCGCGCCCTCCACCAAAGTCAAATTTATATTGCACCGGCCAACGCGCCATTATTTGGAGATAGCCAATGAAGATAGCCAATGACGTAACCGAACTGATTGGACACACCCCGCTCGTCCGCCTGAACAAAGTGACCGATGGCGCGCGCGCCACAATCGCCGCCAAGCTGGAGAGCTTCAATCCCTGTAGCAGCGTGAAAGACCGCATCGGCGTCAGCATGATCAACGAAGCCGAACGCGCGGGAAAGATCCAGCCCGGCAAAACGGTGCTGGTGGAGCCGACCAGCGGCAACACCGGCATTGGGCTGGCCTTTGTCGCCGCCGTTAAAGGCTACAAGCTCATTCTCACCATGCCGGAGACCATGAGCACGGAGCGCCGCGTTCTGCTGCGCGCCTTTGGAGCGGACATCGTTCTGACGCCTGGCGTTAAGGGCATGAAGGGCGCAGTCGCGAAGGCCAACGAGATCCTGGCGCAGACTCCGAACGGCTTCATGCTGCAACAGTTCGACAACCCTGCGAATCCCAAGATCCACCGCGAAACCACGGGCCCGGAAATCTGGGACGACACCGACGGCAAAGTCGATATTCTGATATCTGGCGTTGGCACCGGCGGGACGCTGACTGGCGTCTCGGAGTTCATCAAGCCCAAGAAGCCTTCGTTCAAAGCGATTGCGGTTGAGCCGACGGAAAGTCCAGTGCTCTCCGGTGGACAGCCGGGTCCGCATAAGATTCAGGGAATCGGGGCTGGCTTCGTCCCCAGCATCCTGCGCACCGACCTCATCGATGAAATCATTCAGGTGTCGAGTGAAGATTCGATCGCCATGGCGCGCCGTCTGGCCAGTGAAGAAGGTCTGCTGGTGGGCATCTCGTCAGGCGCGGCTGTGGTGGCCGCGTTGCGTGTTGCCCAGCGCGAAGAAAACGCCGGCAAGCTGATTGTGGTGGTGATACCTTCCTTCGGCGAGCGCTACTTGAGCAGCGTGTTGTTCGAGAAGCTGCGCAACGAAGCTCTTGCCCTGCCCACGTCCGAGGTTACTGTGTGAGCATGTTTTACTGCATGCGCGAAGACATCGCCGCGGTACTCGATCGCGATCCCGCGGCGAAGTCCGGCCTGGAGGTGGTGCTGCTCTACTCCGGGCTGCATGCGCTGTGGGGCTATCGCGTGCACCATTGGCTGTGGGGCCACGGCTGGCGTTTTCTGGCGCGCGCGCTGTCGCAGTGGGCGCGGCTGATCACGGGAATCGAAATCCATCCCGGCGCGGAAATCGGGCACCGCTTTTTCGTCGATCATGGCATGGGCGTTGTCATTGGCGAGACCACAATCATCGGCGACGACGTGACGCTTTACCAGGGAGTGACCCTCGGCGGCACGGGGAAGGAAACGGGCAAGCGGCATCCTACCCTGCGCAACAACGTGGTCATCGGGGCGGGCGCGCGCGTGCTGGGCAACATCATTATCGGGGAGAATTGCCGCGTGGGCGCGGGTTCGGTGGTGCTGCGTGATGTGCCCGACAACTCGACGGTTGTCGGCGTGCCGGGCCACATCGTGTTCCGTCATGGCAAGCGCGTGGTGATCACCGATCCCAAGCAGATCAACGATCCGCTCTCGGAAGCGCTGGCCGCCGTTGCCAATGAGGTCAAGCAACTGAAGAAGGAAGTCTGCGAACTAAAGGGACGCGAGCTGGTGTTCAGCGATGAAGAGGACAAGCTGCAACAGGTGATCGAGATGGACTACCAGATATAGCGCTCCAAGCCGCGCTTTGGCGTACAGCTAGGCGGTGACGTTGGGAGAAGTGCAACGCCGAAGACTGCGGCGGGGCTTCCTGGCCCGCGACCGGTTCTGCGCTGCCGCCTTTAGCTGTTCGATCTCCGAAAGCTGACGCTCTGCCATTTCCTGCACCAGCTCCAGAACCGTCTTTTGCCTGGTCTCGCCAATCTGTATGAGTTGCATGACGGGAAGATTATCCGAGGCTGAAATCGCGAACATCCCCTAACGGTCGCATCGGTACTACAACCTCTGGGTCAGACGCCGGTTCGGCTTCCACCGGGAAGTTGCCGTGCCGCCTCCGCCACTCGAACATCGCTAGCCACCGTTCAGCGCGTAAATCATTATGTTTATTGGGCTTTTCTCGGTACCGACCGCCTCCCTGGGATAACATCACGGGTGATGCGAGAACACTATCGCCGCTGGATCCACGATTGGGAAGCGCGTATGACTTCGCGCGACAACAACCGCATCGTCCGGCCGTTCGAGTGGGGTTTGGAATGGACGACGCGCTGGCCGGGGATCGAGCGCTTCACCGTGCCGCCCGACCAGAGCGATCGCGAAGCCATGCTCCGTTACGTGACGGAGGTCAACGATTACGTGGTCGACAACAGCGACGAGTTCTTCCGCTACCAGACCCCGAGAGACTTTCGCATCGAGCATCGCAAAGTGGAACTCTTCCACACCGGCAGCGAACCTCCCAAGAAGCAGCCCAAGAACGAGTGGGGAAAGTTTCTGCGCTTCACGTCGCCGGAGCGCACACCTTACCCTGAGAACGATCTTGTGAACGCCCGCTGGTACCCGGCTCCAGCGCACAAGGATCCGGCGCGGCCCAAGCAGGCCATCGTG
>PLBD01000445.1 GCA_003135315.1 Acidobacteriaceae bacterium
AGGTAGGAGACGCCCAACTGGTGCCTCCGACTGAACCCCAGCCCTGGAGGTAGATGGCAGTACAACAAAAGTCGGAAGCAACATCAGGATAGCCGCGGAAATTTCCTACGATGCCGGCAATGCCATTCTGATAGCTGGGACGCGACTCGTAGGGACTAATGTCGCCCCCGCCGCCGCCGGTGTAGTACTGCTCGTAGGTGAAGTTTCCGTTACCGTCGCGGTTAAAATAGGTTCCTCCAACCGCCACCACGTTCGGTGACGCTGCCGGATAGGCGCTCACGCCAAGTCCCCCATCGCCGGCGGCTGCAAAGTAGACGACCCCCGGGGAAGTGAAGTAGTGATCAAGGGTAGTTTCCTGAGGAATCTCGGCATCGGCAAAGCTCATGCTCACCACGCCGCCGCCGTTCTGAGACACCAGATATCCGGCGAGCTGCACCGCTTGCCAGGTGGGATCGGTGGTGCATGTCGGGTCTTGACACAGGGCGGATACGACCAGGAACAGCTTGGCCTGCGGCGCCATGGCGTGGGCCCACTCGATATCTAATGCCTCCTCGACCTCCCAATCCCCGTAAGTGGGTGGCCGTATCGGGGTGGGCCAGACCTGCGTAATGGTCGTAGCCGGAATACCGAAGTAGGAGTCAAAGGCGTCCAGGTCGGACTGCGCGGTCGGGTAGTAACCGGCGTCGACGATGGCAATAGCGCCAATACCACCGGTGGGCACGGTTGTGCTCGTGGCAATCGGGCAGCCGCTCGGTCCAGCTACCAACTTATATACGCAGGCTAATGACCCAGGGGTTTCAGAACCCGGAGGGGGTTGAGGGGCCATTTGGTCCGAGTCGACAAAAAAGTAATTCGTGTGCGGGCGACCGGGCACGGGGATGCTGGAAGCGGGGAAAATGATCCTGTGTCCGTTGTAAACGGACTCGTAGCGGGTTTGTGCCGATGCTGGGCAAGGGGCTGCACCTGCAAACAAGACAACTGCAAACATCGTTACCATTACAATCTGGATGTTTCTGCGAAAAGCATTCATTCCTTGGCTCCTGGGTGACACTTCGAAATCATGATGGGAGTTCATGGAAAATGCAAGCTCGAAGCCCCATGCGAGTCGTTCTGTCTGCAAAAAGGAGTGGCATGCGTAGTTTCTCCGGGAAGAGCCGCGCCATCGCGCCAACCATCACTGACTTCTCCGAATTCGTTGTGGTTATGTGCAAAGTCAACGTGAACAACGCTTGCGTGGTTCTGCAAGGAGGCCATCGTGGAAGTAGCAGAAATCGTCCGGCCCGTGCGAGATGTTCGTCATCGCGCACACGGCATTGAAGCGGTTCAGTTTACCTGGGAACCGGGAACGCGCACCCCGAAGCATAGCCATCACTCTCGAGGCGTAGTTAAGATTCAGGAGGGCTGCCTGTTTGAAGTCAAGGACGGAGTGAAGACCTATTACAGGGCAGGAGATACGTTGCTGGAAGTGCCCAATGAATCCATCCACATTGTGGGAAACGACACCAACACGCTGGCACGCAGCTTCCACATTTACTGGCCGGAACTTGCTATGGACGAATTGCCCGACGACGATGCCGATACGGCGGCGCTTGCGACTCCGCCTCCGCCGGAACTGCTGTAACCAACACTCGCGCTCATTGACTCGGTTCTGAGCGCTATGGCCTGATAACGTCAGTTGACATTCTGCGATGGCGGCGGCTGCCGCAGAACTGCGGCCGGGTTGGGATACTTCACTCCGCGCAGCCAAACGGAGAAAATCACGCCCCAAATTGCCAGCAAAACCAGGGTGAAGATGCTGGCCTCCGGACCAAAACCACCCCCGGTCAACAATGGGTTACCGGGAAAGCTGGCGCTGAACAGGTGGCCGTTGGCCGGGAAGCCGCTGTCTGGCACGCCGTAGACGTAAACCTCGCCCCAGGCCCATGCAGAATGGATTCCAAGCGGCATCCAGAGATCACCGGTTCTGCGCAAAACCAGAACAGTCACCAGGCAATACATGGTCGCAGACACCGGCCCCAGCCCATGACCGCTGGGATTGAAGTAGTGAATTCCGCCCATGAGCAACGATGTCACGATCGCTGCCGGCCAGAAACCGATCCCCGTCGTCAGCGTAAACAGCAGGTATCCGCGATAGAGGAAGTCCTCGAGTAATGCGCCCAGGAATAGTACAACAGCCCAAGCGGCGGCGTACTTCCACACATCCCATCCGTGCAGTGCGATGGCACCGAATGAGAAGACGCCGGCAAGGCGCATCGTGACGAGCAGAATGGTGAACGACGCGAGGCTGAAGGCCGCACCTTGCCAGAACCGGCGTCCGAAGGCTCGCCGCCAGGGCAACCCATAATCGGCGAAAGTACGGCGTTCGATCCGTCCCATAATCCAGGTTGCGATCAGCAGGGGAAGGACAAGCAAGTCCAGCGTAAGGACAGTGCCTAACGGGGTCGAGGAATCGACATGCATGCGGCGGATCAAAGCATCGACACTGCGACTCACACCGAAAAAGAGCGGCACGAGGATGGCGACAAAGATGAGCAGGCGCCATCCGGCGCGAATACCGTTTGGTCCTTTCAAAATGCCAAAGTGCGGCATTGGCGGCGCGGACATGACTTCAGAAGCATCGCTCATACGGCTGGCGTCCAAAACACCGTGAGGGGAACGACAAGGCTGCCGATTCTCCCGCTCCAGTTGTTGCGTACGACGAAGTGAGCCTGCGCTCGTGGCCACGCTCAAGTTTCCGGGTGGTACCACGCGGGCGATGGGCCCGCGGCGGTTTCGACCTCGGGAACGAAAGTGCGCTCCAGTTCCGCAACCAGCGCGCCCAGGTTCTCCACGATCTTCTGCCACTGCTCGGCATCGCCGATGGGATACTGCCCGCCGGGCACCGCCTTCGCCGTGGGCGGGAGAATCAGTGTGCCCTTGAATCCCAATCCCCACACGAAAAAGATCGCAGTCACGTTGTGGCTCCAGGTGCCGACGTCCAGGCTCAGTTCCAGCGTCAAGTTGGCGGCTGTCCGGCGGCGCAGGGTGAAGCTGCCGGTTTCGCTGGCAGTGCCGCCGCGAACGCTGTATCCCATCGGCTTGAAGACCCGGTCCAAGGCAGGTTTTTTCGGTCCCGCCGTCTGGCGCAGCGCGGCGTCCGTCATCTCTGCCCGGCTGGGGAGGTCGTGCGGAAGACCAGCTTGCTGGATGATCTCGGGCAGCCGCCCGCGGTATTTGACCACGACCTCATGAACCGCGCGGGCTGCCTCCGGATTGGAACTGGCGACCGGGATTCCCGATGGTAGGCGGACCGCAAGCACCGGACCGGCAGGGAGGCTTTCGGCTAATGGCGCCTGGATGGTTTTGCGCGCCTTGCCGCACGCAGCCAGCACGATGGCGATTGGCCCTGATGGTGACGGCAGCTTCTTATCGCCGGGTTCCGCCTCGACGATCGTACGCGCGGAGAGCGAACGGTTGCGGCCGTTGACCCACCAGCTATCGGTGATCGTGATTCCTGGCATCATGGCAGCCGCCTGCGCCGGCATGCCCGCCGCCTCCCCGAACTCCGGCGAATGAAAGTGAATAGCGACGCCGTGAAATGGGAATGACCGGGGCACGCCCGCGGCAATGGCTTGCAGTGTGGCATACGGCACCGCATCATCTGCTGCCGATGACGTCGAACCATTGGTAATGCGCCGCTGACTTGGGAGACCCGGCATCGCCGGAGCGTCGGTTACGAATCGCGCGAGTTCAGGGTGCCGCTTCAGTACGCGGTCGACGCTGGAAAACGACACCACCATACCATCGGCAAAGTTAAAACGGACAAAGGGTTCAGACAGCCCGGAATCGAGGAAACCCTGGTGCACTCGATCCATCATGGCGACCAGCGGCTCTTTCCTGCTGGCCGCGAAGCTAGTGAGAAGGGCAACGCGCATGGCGTAGAGGTTCCAATCCTAGTGAAATGCGAAGATCGGCCATTCGTACTTGTATAATTAAAAGTGATGGTTGCAGTCGCTGCCCATCGCCAGCCTTCCTTACTTCTTGTGGGGCTATAGCTCAGCTGGGAGAGCGCATCGTTCGCAACGATGAGGTCGTCGGTTCGATCCCGACTAGCTCCACCATAACAATCAACACGTCAGGGCCACCTCCGAAACGCAAGTAATTAGCGAAGCAAATCGCTGCGGTTAAACAGTGACGTACCCCCGGGCGACATCATCAGTTGCTCCAGAAGAGCAGCTTTCAGTTCGCTGGATTCGCCTTCCAGCTTGTTGAGCAGCGCCTCCACCCGTTCCAGCAGTTCAGGATTTTCCTCCGTCAGGGCTTGGCGCAACGCCCGTACCGCAACCAGGCTCTTAAACAACTCAATCATCAGTCGCAGAAGTTCATCCTGCTCCGATACGGAGCTCTGCCCGCGAACGGAGTTTCCGGCCGACGGGACCAGCTGCGTTGCTTCCGCTGAGCCGTTGGCTATCTCCTGGTGGAGCACATTGATCTGCCGCTGCAGTCCAAGCATGTCCTGGCGAACCTGCTGTAGCGCGGCAACCGTCGCGCGATCGAACTCATGCTCCGGTCTCGAATACCAGCCGATCGCTTTGCGCACGGCACGCTTCAGAAACACGCCAGCCGCGCCCATTTCGCTGTGCGGCTCAACCTCTCCCAGCCGCGCTGCAATCTCTGACAATGCCGCGAGGTTGGCGCCTTGCATGTTGAACTGCGATGACGGAAGCGCGCTCGAACCGGTTGCGCCTTGGTTGTTCCAGGATGGGGCGTTGGCATCGGCGTTGTTCCTGGCCGCGAGATATCGGCGCACCTCGGCCATGGCCTGCTCCAGGCTCATCGAGGAAACGATTCGCAACTTCGGCGCATTCGCGTTGGTCGACATCGTTCCTCCGACAAACTAAAGCATCGCAGCTCTATGCCGTCGCCGTCAGCAACTGCTCCAGGTCCAGCTTGAAATTCCGCAGCGCTTCCAGTCGTTCCGGCGTCGCTTCCACGATCTCGGTTTTCGCCTGGAACACTTCCCTGCCGTCTTTCTCGACGAGCACGCCCATAACTTCACCCATGCGCCAGCCGGGCGATCCGATCACTTGCAGTCCGGCAGGAGTCGATCGCAGCAAGGCAATACAGCCGTCGCGAATGACGCCCACACTCTGGGGATAGCGCTCGAAAGTTTGCAGTTCGAAGCCGGCGAGATAGATGCGTTGCAGTTGTTCGGCAGGATCGGGCATGAAGGATCAGCAATTGCTTCCTCCCTACATCTTGTACCGGCCCAGGTCGTCTTCGCCCAGATTCTCCAGCCATTTGCGCAGGTCATCGCCGGAAACTTTGTCGCTGACACCCGCGGCGACCTTGCTGTTCTTCAGCACTTCATCCTCGACGAAGATGGGGCAATCCATGCGCAGGGCCAGCGCCAGCGCGTCCGACGGCCGCGAGTCGATGCTGATGCTCTGCCCCTCGCGCTCCAGCCAGATCACGGCGAAGAACGTATCGTCCTTCAGTTCGGTGACGACCACTTTGCGCACCATGGTTTCCAGCCCGACCAGCAGGTTCCTCAGCAGGTCGTGGGTCATGGGGCGCGGCGTCGTGATTTTTTCGATCTCGAGCGCGATGGCGTTGGCTTCGTACACGCCCACCCAGATGGGCAGCACCGTCTCGCTTCCCTGCTCTTTCAACACCACGATGGGCATGTTGGTGACGGGGTCCATCATCAACCCTCGAATCTTCATCTCGACTTCCATCGTGGCCCTCCAGTTCGCTGTCCCTTTGATACTCCCTACCCAGTACGCGGTGCAAGGTGTTTGTGGATGTTCAGCCTACCATCCTCCCCACAAGACTGTTCGGGAATATCTGTGTCACTTCTACGTTGACGTACTGCCCCGCGTCCGGTTCACGTCCGCCATCGGTGACGAAGTTCAGCGTCTTGTTCTGCGACGTACGTCCAATCACCTGCCCGCGGGCAGCGTTCTTACCTTCCACCATCACTTCAAGTATCTGACCTAAATGCCTGCTATAGCTGGCGCGCTGGATCTCGCGCTGGTGCTCCTGCAAGACCTGGAGACGCCGTGATTTTTCCGCGTCGGGAATCGAGTCGATGTATTGCAGCGACGGCGTGTTGGGACGCGGCGAGTACTTGAACGAGAACACGCCGTCGAACCCGACCTCATCCAGCAGCGTGAGCGTCTCGCCAAACTCGGCTTCCGTTTCGCCCGGGAATCCGACAATCACGTCGGTGGTGATGCTGATCTCTTTGT
>PLBD01000498.1 GCA_003135315.1 Acidobacteriaceae bacterium
CGAGACCGCGGCGATCGAGATGGCGACGGCGTGGTGCGAGCAGCGCGGCTACGACGCGACGATCGTCGTCCCGGCGGATATTCCGCTCATCACCAGTGAAGAGTTGCAGCGCGTGCTGGATGCGGCGCCGGATGAGGGCGCGGTGTTCGTTCCTGCCTACGATCGCCGAGGCAGCAACTGCGTTCTTCGACGACCTGCCGGGCTGTTCCCTTTGCGCTTCGGCAACGACAGCTTCCTGCCGCACTGCGCTGCGATGGAACGAACCGGCAAGGAATTGGTCCTTCTCGAGCTGCCGGGGATCTCTCTGGACATCGACAACCCGCACGAACTGGAACTGCTGGTGCAGCGCGAAGGTGAGACGAATGCGCAGCGTCTGCTGCGCTCTTGGGGTTTCGGTCAGCACGAACTCGATGCCTGGGAAGCAGCCGTGTGACCAGACGCCCACAAGTAACTACCACAATCGCGACAGGCGAACTGCGCGCGATCCCGGTACTCGGTATTCGTGACGTCTTCCCCGGAGACTCCGTCGCCGGTCTTGTGGTCGACGCGCTGGCGCTGGGCGGCTTGCGGCTGCGCGAGGGCGACATCCTGGTCATCAAGCACAAGATCGTCTCCAAGGCGGAAGACCGCAGGGTCGCACTGGATTCGGTCAAGCCTTCGGCTGCCGCTCGGCGATTTGCCGCACTCAACGGCGTCGACGCGCGCCTGGTGGAGTTGGCGTTGCGCGAAGCCAGGCGAGTGGTCCGTAAGAAACACGTCCTCATCACCGAGACGCAGCACGGCCTGGTCTGCGCCAACAGCGGCGTCGATGTCTCCAATGTCGATGGCGGCAAGACGGCGGTGTTGCTGCCTGTCGACCCAGATCGTTCGGCTGCGACAATTCATCGGCAATTGAAAAAGCGGACAGGGCTGCACATTCCGGTCATCATAGCCGACAGCTTCGGCCGCGCCTGGCGCGAGGGACTTTGCGAGGTGGCGATCGGCGTCGCCGGAATGAAAGTGATTCATGACCATCGAGGAAAGGTTGATGCCTACGGCTACAAAATGCATGCTACCGAGGAAGCGGTCGCGGATGAACTGGCCTGCGCCGCTGGCCTGGTTTGCGGAAAAGACTCACGCATTCCAGCTTGTATAATCCGGGGTTACCCGTATCGCCGCGGCGGCGGCACCGCACGCGACCTGGTGCGGCCATCGGAGAGAGACCTGTTTCGATAGCAGCGCTATTGGGAGAGAGTGATGCAAGGGCTAAGTTGGTGTAATCGGCAGACGCTTCAGCAGGCAACCTGGGATGATGTGCGGCGCCGTGTTTCAGCTCCGGTGCGAGCCGCGATCGACAAGGTCATGACCGCGCTCGACGGAGGCGTGCTCAGCCGCGACGAATGTGCTCTGCTGGCCGACTGCGACGGCGACGATCTTTTCGGATTGGTAGTGGCGGCGAATCAACTGCGGCGGCTGTTGGTTGGTGATACGGTCAGCTATGTTGTAACCCGCAATATCAATTTCACCAATGTCTGCTTCGTGGGATGCAAGTTTTGCGCGTTCAGCGTGGGCCCGCGCGAGGAGACGGCGTATTTTCTGTCGCCCGACGAAGTTGCTCACAAGTGCCGCGAAGCGGAAGAGTGGGGCGCCACCGAAGTTTGCATTCAAGGCGGACTCCCGCGCAATCTGCCGCCGTTTTACTATCGCGACATTCTGCGCGCAGTAAAGTCGGCGACGCCGAAGATGCATGCGCACGCCTTCTCTCCTATGGAGATGGTCTATGGCGTCCAGCTGACGGGCATGCCCGTGCGCGAATACCTGCTGATGCTGAAGGCCAACGGTCTCGACACTTTGCCGGGCACGGCGGCGGAGATTCTCGACGACGGCGTGCGCCACGTGCTCTCGCGCAACAAACTGACCAGCGCGCAATGGCGCGAGGTGATCGAGACAGCGCATGAATGCGGCATCCGCAGCACCTCGACCATGATGTACGGCCACAGCGAAGCGCCGGAACACTGGGTGAATCAGATGCTGCTGTTCCGCGAGATCCAGTCGCGCACCGGAGGCTTCACCGAGTTCGTTCCCCTGGGCTTCATTCACGAGAACACCTTACTGTTCGCGCAAGGACTGGCGCGCGACGGCGGAACGCTGGCGGAGCACATGAAGGTCCATGCGCTCGCGCGCCTGGTGCTTGCCGGATCCATCAACCACATCCAGGTTTCGTGGGTGAAGCTTGGCCGCGAAGCTTCGCAGTTGTCGCTGCTGGCCGGGGCTGACGACTACGGTGGCACTCTGTTCGAAGAAAACATCTCGCGGCTGGCGGGATCCACCGCGGGCCAATACACGTCGGCAGCGGAGTTCCAGGAGAGAATCGTCGAGCTGGGCCGCATTCCGGCGCAGCGCAACACGCTCTACACCCAGTACATCTATCCTGTACCCAAGACCGCTGCTGAGCCGGTGGCGGCCGGCGGCAACGCATGATCGCCGTCGTCGGCGGTACCGGCCCCGAAGGCTCGGGCCTGGCGCAGCGCTGGGCACGCGCAGGCGAGTCGGTCGTCATAGGCTCGCGCGACGGCGAACGGGCCAGGGCTGCGGCGGCACAGATCGCGGAAAAGGTTGGGGCCCTCGGCAGCGTGGAGGGCATGGAGAACGCGGTCGCGGTCAAGATGTGCGACATTGTTGTGCTCACCGTTCCCTTCGCCGGACAAGCTGAATTGCTGAAGCAGTTGAAACCATCGTTTCGCCCAGGGACGGTGCTGATCGACGCGACCGTTCCGCTGGCGGCTGCCGTGGGCGGACGCCCGACTCGCGTGCTCGGCGTGTGGCAGGGATCGGCGGCCGAACAGGCACAGGAGATCGTGGGCAAGAATGTCGTGGTCGCGGCAGCGTTTCACAGAGTGTCGGCTACGGTGCTCGCCGGCGATGGCGAAGTCGACTGCGATGTGATCGTCTGCAGCGACGATGACCGCGCCCGACAGGTTGCGTCCGAACTGGCGGCCAAGATTCCGGGCGTGCGGGCCATCGATGGCGGCAAGCTGGAGAACGCGCGCATCGTGGAAGCTATGACCGCGCTGCTGATCACCCTGAACATCCGGCACAAGGTGCATGGAGCGGGATGGCGGGTGACCGGGCTGGGAATTTAGAAGCAGT
>PLBD01000415.1 GCA_003135315.1 Acidobacteriaceae bacterium
ACCGCGTGCTGACCAAGAAGCCCGTGGTTGCCGACGAGGAAGAGATCGGCCGCAACCCGCGCTCACGTAGCGCGAAACTGCGAGCGGCTGAGCGTGCTGGTTAATAGTTTGTGAATATCCGCAAGTCCCACATTGTGGCCTGCGGAAAAGCTGTGGGAAATGTGGATAACTCGAAAATCGACACGGTTCGATGCGTATATCTGACAGTGTAGTAGTTGCCGAGCAGTATCTGACAATGTGGTACTCCGGACGAGTGTAGGCCGTTCGGCAGGAGAGAGCGATGGCAGCTGGAGTTCTTTACCCGACTATGACACAAGCTGGCGAATGGAACGAGCAGGCGGCACAGCCGCGCGGCATGTTCCTGGGCACACCAGAGATCTACTTCACCAAGCGCANNGCAGCATTTCAGCGCCATCGAGTACGGCTACAAGATTGAGCAGTTGAAGGTGGAGCGGGACGCTATCGCGGAGTCGAACCGCGCCTTGAGTCTGGAAGAAGCCTCGCTGAAGGACCCTGCGCGCATCGACCGTTTGGCGCGCGCACTGGGCATGCGGCATCCGGTGGAAGGACAGTGGCAGCCGATGGAGACGGCATCCTCTGATACAGCTGCACCAGTCATGGCCAAGGCAACTGGAATCATGGTGGTGTCGGCAGTACCGTAGCAGAGTCCCGCGGGACGGCACAACGCGCGCGGGCTTTGACCCGCCGCGACGCAACATCGCAGGTTTCATCCGGCGGTCCGGCAGCAACGGACCGCCTTCTCCACCTAAACGCAGCACCATGGAGTAATCGGGGAATGCGCGCGAGCCCACCCAAGACGCCCAGTCGACGGCTCTACATTTTCGCTGCGTTGCTATTCCTTTGGATCCTGGTCATCTGTTTCCGCCTGGTGCGTCTGCAGGTGGTCAAGTACGGCGACTTCGTGCAGCGCGCACAACGCCAGCAAAACCGCACCATTCCTGTCCAGCCGCGCCGCGGAAATATTTACGATCGAAATGGCTATGAGCTGGCGATGTCGATTGATGTCGATTCTGTTTTCGCCGTTCCCAGCGAAATCCACGATCAGGAAACCACCGCCGTAATCCTCGCCCGGGTGCTGGACATGGCCCCGCAAGAGATCGTCGCTCGGCTCCAGTCCAATCGCAACTTCGCCTTCATCAAGCGCAAGATTGACGAGGAAACTGCCAACCGCGTCCGCGAGCTGAATCTGCGCGGCATCTATTTCCGCAAAGAACCGAAGCGATTCTATCCCAAGCGCGAACTGGCGGCCCAGGTCCTCGGCTACGTCGGCATGGATGACGAAGGACTGGGGGGCCTGGAGCGCGAATTCGATGACGACTTGCGCGGCATTCCCGGCCAGGAGCTGATCTCGATTGACGCCCGGCGCAAGTGGTTCAGCCGCGTCGAGAAGCCGCCCGACCCGGGACAGAACCTGGTGCTGACCATCGACCAGACCATCCAGTACATCGCCGAAAAAGAACTGGATCAGGGGATGGAGGACACCAAGGCGATCGCAGGAACGGTTGTCGTCGAGAATCCGCGCACCGGGGAAATCCTGGCGCTAGTGAACCGGCCTACTTTCAATCCGAACGTTTTCAATAGCGTTCCCAAAGAAGCCCTGAAGAACCGTGCGGTCAGCGATATCTACGAACCCGGCTCGGTGTTCAAAATCGTCACCTATTCCGCCGCCATCGATCAGCATGTGGTGACGCCGGAGGACAAGGTCGATTGCCAGCACGGTTCGATAAACGTGTTTGGAATGCAGATCCACGACCACGAGAGCCTGGGTGTAATCACCATCGCCGAAGCGCTGGCGCACTCCAGCGACGTTGCGGCGATCAAGGTGGGCATGAAGCTGGGCGATCAGCGGCTTTACCACTACATTCACGATTACGGTTTCGGACAGCAGACCGGCATCGAGCTGCCCGGTGAAACGCGCGGCATGGCCAAAACGGTGAACCACTGGTCGAAGGTGTCAATCGGAGCCATCTCCATGGGACAGGAGATCGGCGTGACGCCGCTGCAAACCATCTCGCTGGTTTCGACTATCGCCAATGACGGCGTCTACACGCCGCCGCGCATTGTAGCCGGTGAGTTGCCGCCTGACAGCAAGGCGCTGCCCGTCGTCTTCCATCCCGCGCAGCAGCACCGTGTGGTCTCCACCATGACCGCAGCGCAGATGAAGAAGATGATGGAAGGCGTGGTGCTGTTCGGCACGGCGCGGCGGGCGATCCTCAACGGCTACACCATCGCCGGCAAGACTGGCACAGCGCAGAAGGTGGACCCGCAAACCGGAGTCTATTCGAAGACGAAGTACGTGGCCTCATTCATCGGCTTCACGCCGGTCAATACTCCAGCGATCACTATTGCCGTGATCCTCGACTCACCCGCTGGTCTGCACCAGGGCGGACAAGTTTGTGCTCCGGTCTTCAAGCGAATTGCGGAGCAGGTACTGGAGTATCTCCATGTGCCGCACGACCTCGACGTGAAGAGCGCACAAAGGCAGACGCTGCTGGCATCCGCTAAAGACACAGACTTGACCGATGAGTCTCCCGATCATTTAGGAGCGCCGCTGCCGGAGAATGAGGCCAGCGCATCGAGCGCGATCGTCGCCGCAGTTCAGCCCGCAAATGTAAATCAGCCCGCCGCTGCTGAGACGAAAACTGTAGCAACAGCGTCGTCGCAACCTGCAAATGAGACACCGCAACCGCAAACCGCAACGGTATTGCCGGCTAGTCAGTCCGCAATTGCTGCTCCAAATGGCACCGTGATTCTGGACGTGGACAGCGGCATGGTGGTCCCGTCTTTTCTAGGCAAGCCGCTGCGCTCGGCAGTGGAGATCGCCCAGCAGTCGGGGCTGGAGATCAACGCCATCGGCAGCGGCATCGCGCGCGAACAATGGCCCGCTCCCGGCAGCCGCCTGACTTCGGGAGAACACATCACGGTGCGGTTCGGCCATTAGAGCAGATTCCCTCCTGGCGGCCGAGCCCCGCTTCACTCAAGAAACGCGACCTCAGGGCCGAGCTTCGTAAACTATGTTGAAAGGCGTTTCCGTGGCCCGCCGGAAACGACTGAAACCAGCCGAACTCACTACTTCTCGAATGCGGGCTTCTCCAGATTGCGCGCCCAGACAAAGACCTACTTCCTGGGATCGTGAGCAGGGCGTGCACAGCAGTGTGGAAAATGAGTAGTAGACGCGCCCTACAGGATTCAGGTTGTCCTGCAGATTGTCGTTTGCGAACGGTTCCACGATCATCCACGTCCCGTCGTCTCGCAAGGAGCGTCGAACGTGGGCGGCGGCGCCTACCGGATCACCCATGTCGTGCAAGCAATCGAAGACGGCGACGAAGTCGTAGTCCTTTCCCGGATATTGCTTGGCCGCGGCCTGCTCGAACGTAACCCGATCGGCGACACCTGCAAGTTTGGCGGAATCACGGGCTGCTTCGATCGATTTATCGTGATAATCGAATCCGAAGAACTGAGACTTCGGGAATGCTTTTGCCATCAGGACAGTCGAAGCGCCCTTCCCGCAGCCTACGTCCGCGACCCGCGCGCCGGATTCGAGTTTTTCCTTCACATCTGTAAGCGCGGGAACCCACGAGCTCACTAAATTGGCGGCGTAACCGGGGCGGAAAAACTTCTCGCATCCATGAAACACCCCGTCATCATGTTCATGCCAGCCCATCCCCGCGCCGGTGCGAAACGAATCGGCGATTCGTGGNNGGGCTGTCTTCATTGGCCAGGGTAAAGGCCTGCTCCTCGGTGAGACTGAACTTGTTGGTTTTTTCGTCGTACGTGACATAGCCACCTGCGGCCTGTGAGGACAGCCATTCCCGCACGTAGCGTTCATCGGTTTGGGTTTTGGCAGCAAGCTCGGCGGAAGTCATTGGGTGTTCTGCGAGCGCTTTGTACAGCCCGAGCCTTTCCCCAATCACGACCATGCCGGTGGCAACCGCGGCACCAAGGTCTCCAACAAACTGCCCAATAAAAGCATTGAGCTTGTCCATATCGATAGCCATAGTGATGCTCCTCCTTCCACCGAGGGCCAGCATTCTAGCTCACTATGTCCGGGAAATTCCAGAGGAACTTCACCCTTGGGTCTTTTTCCCCGCCGTCAGCTTCTTGCGCAGGTCTTCGATGTAGTGATCGGTCATGCCGGCGATGTAATCGCAGACTACGCGGGGCAGGGACTCCTGCGCGGCTTTTTCCTGATAATAGTGCGGCAGGGCTGAGGGATTTTCCATCCAGAAGGAAAACAGTTCGGTGACGATGCGTTCGGCATCGTCCTTCTCTTCTGCCAGTGACGGGCTGTAATAGAGATTTTCGTAGAG
>PLBD01000059.1 GCA_003135315.1 Acidobacteriaceae bacterium
CAGGTAATGGTGCCGGACGCGTTGCGCGGGCGGGTGATGGCCGTGTACTCCATGATGTTCATGGGCATGGCTCCGATTGGAGCGCTGCTCGGCGGCGCGCTGGCCGACCGTCTGGGCGCTCAAGTCACGGTAGCGATCGGTGGCGCGGCGTCGGTGGCGGGCGCGTGCTGGTTCGCGTAGCATCTGCCGAAGATCCGCGTGGAAGCTCGGCGATTGATCGTGTCACAAGCCGCGGGTGGCTGCGAGCCGTCGGAGATGACGGCGCAGGCGGTAGAAGATTAGATCCGAAGCGCGCGGGGAAGTCTATCTGATTCGGTTTTTACATCTTCGGTTTCCACATGGCGCATGAGATGCGCCGATTCCTCTCGACCTGAACCGCCGCGGGCCACCCATGAAGAATTGTGATCGACAGAATTGGTGATTTGGCGCTCCGCGCGCGCATATTTCTTGAAGGTCGATAAAGAGACGTGATATATCCGCTAACTATCTCGCCAGACGATTAAGTCCCACCCATCTGCTTCGAGGGCGAGCGAAAACGGACGATCGTCGATCGGAGGACAAGATGAGTTCATTCCGGAAGATGATGGCTTCCAGTCTTTTCATGGCGGTATTCACGGGAACGATGTTGGGGCAAGGCGGAGCCACGGGCGCCATCGGTGGCGTGGTTCAAGACGCTTCTGGAGCGGTGATCGCAAATGCCAAGGTGAGCGTCACAAGCGAAGCCACGGGTGAACTACTACGCCAGGTGACGAGCGATGCATCCGGATTGTTCACGGCCACACTATTGCCTGTGGGCACGTACACCGTGGAAGTGAACGCGACCGGCTTTCCCAATACTAAGTTTCCCGGCGTGGTGGTACGCATCACGGAGACCACGCGCATGACCACGGTTCTGAAAGTGAATACGGTGAAGGAAGTTGTGGAAGTGCAGTCCCAGGTGGAGCAGGTCAATACCACGGACGCCACCACGGGCCAATCGCTGGGAGCTCAGACGATTACCGATCTTCCTTTGGCGACGCGAAACTTCCAGCAGCTACTGACGCTCTCCGCGGGCGCTTCTTCCGACTTGAACAATGCCGCGCAGCTCGGCCGCGGCGCAGTCTACATCCATGTGAATGGCGGCAGGGAAGACAACAACAACTATTTGATCGACGGCATCACAGTCGCCGACTACGCCTTTGGCGAATTAACCTACACCCCTCTGCCCAGCCCGGACGCGAGCCAGGAGTTCAAAGTTTCGACCAGCCTCTACGACGCAACCCAGGGACGTAACGGCGGCGGCAACATCAATGCCACGCTGAAAAGTGGGACCAATCGCTTTCACGGCGACTTGTGGGAGTACTTCCGCAACACGGATCTCGACGCTCACGACTATTTCCTGGGCAAGGTGCAGGTCAAGCAGAACATTTTCGGCGGTGACTTCGGCGGACCGATCGGCTCCGGAGCCAAGCTGGGCTACCTCTACGTGAATGTTCAAGGCACACGGCAGCGCAGCGGCGATTCGCCGGGAACGTTTATCAACACCAGCATTCCGGTTCTTCCGACGGCGCGCGATCAGGCCACGCTGCTCAATACCTTCTTTTGCGGCGCGAACTGCGGCGGAAATACGGCCGCGGCGCTCGATCCGGTGGCATTGAACTTGTTGAACGTGCAGGGCAACAATTTCGGACCCGGCGTAGGTGGTGGCTGGCTATTTCCCAGCGTCGCCGGAACGCCAGGCTTCACGCAAACACCCAACGGCCCCGTGCTCAATACTGGTCCACTGGTGTTGAGCGATCCCGGCAAGTTCAGCGATAACCAGTTCACCGCGAACTGGGACCGCGAATTCCGGGGCGGCAAGGACCGTTTATCCGAGCGCTTCTTTTGGTCTAATTCCGACACCTTCGAGCCCTTCGGCGCGGATTCCTACGGCATTCAAACCGGAGGCCCGCCCGGCTACAACAACCTGAACTTTCCCCTCGATATTCCTCTACACAGCCGCTTCGGCAGCATCACCGAAACGCATATCTTCAGCAATAGCTTGATCAACGACTTCCGCTTCGGGGTGAACATCATCAGCGACAGGTTGAATAACGAGGCGCCGATCACCGGCGCGGACATTGGCATCAACCTGCCCACAGCCACCGGTGTAAACGGCCAAGCCGGCGATCCCAACATGTACCGTCTGCAATTTGGAAGCTGGGCCTTTGGTCCATATCCCACCCAACTGCAGTCTGCGCTGTCCGATAACTACACCTGGGTGGACACCGTAAGCTGGACCCACGGTCCGCACCAACTCCGCTTTGGCGGGGAGATTGACCGCGTCGCCATGCGCCGCAGCCTGCCCATCGCCGACAATGGACTGATATTCTTTATCGCAGAAGCTACTGGATATGACACCGACTTCCAGAGTTTTCTGGCGGGCGATCCGCTGCTTGGCGAGGGCGGCGGTGGCCTCGGCAACCACGACTACCGCATCCCGGGTTACTCCTGGTTTGCCCAGGATGACTATCGCGCGAGCAAGACTCTTACGTTCAACATTGGTTTCCGCAACGAGCTGCTCGGTGCGCCCTACGACACACTTTGCCACACCGGGAACACCGATCCCGAGTTGGCGAATACCACCGGGCAGCCTTATGTTTATCCCAAGTGCATCAATAAGTTCGGACTCTCCGGTATCAACGGGACACTCAATCAGGCGGGATTGAACAATGAATATGCCTCGGTGTGGGAGCCGCGCATCGGCTTTGCCTATGACGTGGCCGGCCATCACACCACATCGATTCGTGGTGGTTACGGCATCTACAGCGTCCGCGAGGACCTGGGAGCGGTAGACAATCTCGCCATCGTTCCGCCGACTTACCCGTTCCTGGTGGGTTTCGACCCCGGACCAAACAGCCTACAGAATCTGTTTGCCTCAAGCGCCGCGTTCCCGAACGGGGTTCCGCCGCTGGGCGCCGCTCCAACTCAAACTTACGTGCCCACGGCCGCAATCTTTCAAGGCTTCGGGGCGTGCTCCTACCCGCTGCCCCAGCAATGCGGCGCGGGTTTTAGCGGCAATGTGAACAGCCTGATCCAGCTTGCGGTGCCACTGCATTGGGTGGCAGGCACCACGCAGCAGTGGAATTTAACGATACAGCGCGAACTGGGGCGGGACTGGTTCATGGAACTCGGCTATGTCGGTACCAAGGGCAGCCGTCTGCGCTCAACCTTCGATCCCGATCAGGCCACGCTGGCCACGCCACAAAATCCGGTGACCTTACCGTACGCCTGCGGGGGCGGTCCCGGCTCTTGCTCGATCGTTGATTCGACGGTGGAGAATGCCAGCGCGCGTGCGCCTTATCTGGGCATCGCACCCGCCG
>PLBD01000296.1 GCA_003135315.1 Acidobacteriaceae bacterium
CGGGATGAATGTTGCAGAAGATGAACGAAACTCCTTCGCGGTCGAAGTGCACGGTGCGCGAAGTGCCTGCCTCGTAGAGTCCCAGGTCGAAGCGCTTGCCGTTAAACAGCGAAAACACATTGTGGAACCAGGGATCGTGATTGGGAAAATCGACGGTCGAGCCTCGCGTCACTACCAGCAGATGGGGCTCAAAGGTCTTGTTCTTCTGGGCCAGCACGGCATGCATCGGCGCCACCGGCGTGGAGTCGGACATGGGCGACAGCCAGACGACGGTGGCGATGGCCGGCGACGAGTTGGCACCGCCTTCAAGGGACACGTTGCCTGTGACCGCGATCCCCTGCGCGCAACAGATTCTGGCGGCGGCGAGGTAGCATACCATCACCAGCAGCAGGGCCCGCGGTCTCGAGATGCACAGCCGTGCCCTCAGAATAATACCCCCACCGACATGTTGACCTGGTCAGCCTGATAGCTGTTGTCGTAAATGGTAAAGGTGCGCAAGCGGAGAAACTCCATCGACAACAGTAAGTCAGAACGCGGCCGGTAGATCACATTGCCGAAAGCCCCGCGGTTCGCGGTGAAGTAGGGCGGCGCGTAACCGTAGCTGTTGACGTCCTCGCTGAAATAGCGGATTTCGGAGGCGAACGGGCTGTCCTGCCCGAACGCGCCGTTGAATTCCAGCTTCGGGGTCGCACGAAACTTCAGTTGTGCCCAGCCGCCGACGACATTCAACGGATCAACCTCGGTGCTGGGATCGGAGAGCATCCCGTCAAAGAGAACGCTGCGTCCGAGGGCAGCGCCAAAACCGCCGATGGCTGCTCCGCGATAAAATTCGCTGCTCAGCACGAAGCGCCGGCCGAGGGGCAGATTGGCGTCCATGGTGCCGGCCCATCCGTTGACGATGCGGCCGTAGCTCCAGTTCTGGCGGCTGTAGTATCCCCCTGCGCCGACGGTGAAGGTCTGCCCAAAGAACGGATGCGAGTACGCCACGCGCGCCGCATACGCGGGCTGGCGGGACTGCTCTCCGGCGGAGGGAGTGCGATACCAGGTGTAGCTACCATAACCGGGGACCTCTCCAGTCAGGGGATCGAGGAATCCGCCCTGGAGCGTGAGCGTGGAATCGCCGCCGATGGCGAAACGATGCTCGACGCGCAATTGCGGCGTCCAAGCCCAGAGATTGCCTGCTGAGGAGAGCGGCGGAACGATGACCGAGGCAAACGAAGTAGGGCTGAGCGGCGACAGGAATAACTGGTCCTGGCCCGCGATGACGGAGGTAGTTTTCCAGTCAAGCCGGACTGCCGCAGTGCGGAGTTGCACCAGGCCGGCATCCACGCCGTTGTTCGTGGCCGGCAATCCGCCGCCGAAATCGAAATTGATGCTGGCGCTGGTGCGTGCGCCCCAGATCTCCGGACCGAAAGTCTCGAGACCGAGGATGGACTGCCGCAGCGTTCCGCCCACCGAGCCCGACGAGTTGCCGGGATACGACGGCGCGGCAAAGGTGGGTACGTCCTGGTTGTCTACCTGGCCGCTGTTGCCAAAAAGATTGAACAGCACGATGCCCGACAGCCGGACCCTGTACTTGGAAGCGCTTTCCACTTTGGTTTGATACTGGTCGTCGACCTTTCCGGAGAGCAATTGCTGGTCCTCCTCGACGTGGTCCAGCCGCTGCTCCAATTGGGCGATAGTGGCGCCGCCGTAGGCCGGGGATGGCTCGTCAGCGGTTGCGTTCTCGGCGGCGCTGTGCCGCGCTTCCAACTCCTCGCGCAGACGCGTGATCTCGGCGCGGCTGGCAACCGTCTGCTGCTGCAATTGCAACACCAGGTCTTTCAGCTCATGGACCTGGCCTTGCAACGCTTGCAAGGCGGCAGTGTCGCCGCTGTTCTGTGGCTGAGTCTGGGCGGCGCAGGAGCATGCCAGCAGCAATCCAAGCCAAAGCACGCGCAGCGCCAGTGTCAAAGTAGAAGGCTTGCTTCGGTCTTCATTGCGGCGGAAGAGTCGGGCACAGCAGAAGTCATTCATGTCGCACCTCTCTGCAATCAAGTTACCCGGAGAGTCAGAAGTGGCGAACCAACCGTTAAGTGGTGAATGGTTGCGAAGCGTCGGCGAAGCGACCATTTGTGGCAGCCGCCTTCTTGTTGCAAAGCCGCGGCAATACGATTTCCATCACCGTGCGTCCCGGCATCGAGCTTTCCAGACACAGGCTGCCATTGTGGTCCTGCACGATTTTCTGCGCAATCGTGAGACCGAGTCCCGTGCCGTTCTCCTTGCCGTGGCTGACGAAGGGGTCGAACAGTCTGTCGCGGATGGAGAATTCTACTCCGGGACCGTCATCGGTGACCTGAATTCTTACGTCGCCGTTCTGCTCGGCCACGGTCACGCCAACGTGACCGCCGCCGGCCTGGCCGGCCTGCGCGGCCTGACAGCCGTTCAGCAGCAGGTTGTAGAAGACGCGCTCCATCTTGCGGGGATCGAACTGCGCGTGGTGCAGGCCCGGAGAGTCGATAGCGACGGTAATGCGCTGGAACAGCCGGTCCGAGCGCACGAGATCGATGGCCCGGCTGATGGTCCTTTCCACCGGCGTTTCTATCACACTCAGAGATTCGGCGGGGCGCGACAGCTCCAGCAGAGAATCGACGAGATCGGTGAGCCGGTTTACGGCGACGCGGATTTCCTGGTAGAGCTCCTCGCGCTGCGCGGGGCTCAGGTCAGCGTCGGCCAGAAACTCGGCGTTTGCCAGCACGGCGGTGAGGGGATGCCGCAAGTCATGGGAAATGGAGCTGGCCATTCTGCCGATGGTGGCCAAACGTTCGGAGTCGAGCAAGCGCTGTTGCGCCTGGCGAAGGCTGTCGCGCATCCGGGAGAAGGACTCGGTGAGCTCGGCCACTTCGCTGACCGCGGGCGCCTGGAGCGGATACACGAAATCTCCCCCGCCCAGCGCGCGCACGCCGTCGACCAGTTTCTCCAGGGGCCGGGTGAAGGTGCCCGCGATGAGATACACCAGCAGGCTGCCGCCGAGGACGGCTCCCAGCCCGACCGCCAGCAGCAGATGGCGAAGATGGTTCAGAAAAGCAGTGGCCTGATCGTAAGATTTCATCACGATGATGGTCACTTGCGGCGACTCATCCGGGTCCAGGGTCAGGGCTGAAACGACGAAACTTTCCTTGCCGAGCTTCCAGTTTGCCCTTCCATCCGGGGCGGAAGTGGCCGCCAGTTGGGACTTCAATTCACCGCTCTGTTCCGGATTGAGCGTGGTCGCAACCACGGTATCGCCACTCAGGATGGCCACCTGGCTTGCGGCCACCTGGCTGAGCTGGCGGGCCACGGCCTCGTTCATTTCATAACCCACGGCGACCACGCCCAGCAGCGCGTTGTCTGAGCGAGGGCCGAAGTAGATTGGGGCCAAAACAACTTCGTAGAGATGTCCGCCGGCAAACCACCATTGCAAAGGCTCGTTGAGAGAGCCGCGACTGTTCAGCAGCAGCTGCGCCTGCTCGCGGGAAATGCCGGGAGACTTGGTGTGAAAGCCAACGAACTGGTTGGCGGGATCCAGCAAGGCGAACAGGTCGCCGCCGGAGAGATAAAACATCTCCCGCGAGCCATCCTGAATAGTGGGGGCGTGGCGCGAGGTCATGAGCGCCTTGAGGCTGGGAAGATCGGCCATCAATTCCGCCAGGCGCGCCAATTCCACCTCGCGCTCCCGCTGTAGATTGCGAAAAGTCTCGACCGAATCGGCCAGATCGCCGCTGAGTCCGCCGCGGACATGATTGGCGACGGTGTGCTGGACAATGAGGAGCGATACGGCCGTGAGGCCGGCCGAGGTCAGCAGCATGGCGATGAGAAACTTGGTACGCAGCCGTAATCTACCCATCGCCGTTTCCTTCCTTGACCGCGATCAGCGGACAAACTTATAGCCAGTCCCATGGACAGTACGGAAATGTACCGGATCGGTCGGGTCGTGTTCCAGCTTCTGCCGCAGCCGCAGGATGTGCGTGTCGACGGTGCGCGTGGTGGGATAGTTCTGATAGCCCCACACCTCATTCAGCAGCTCGGTACGGGAGATGGCACGCTCCTGGTTGTTCAGGAAGAAGCGCAGCATCTTGAACTCCTGGGGCGTAAGCGGGATAAGCTGCCCGCTACGGTGCAACTCCATCCGCGAGAAGTCCACCTCCACATCGTCAAAGCTGAAGGCCTCCAACTTATCGGACGCCTGGTTCAGACGGCGCAGGGCGGCCCGCACGCGCGCCAGCAGCTCACGCGGGCTGAAAGGCTTGGTGACGTAATCGTCAGCCCCAAGCTCCAGCAGAAGTACCTTGTCCAGGACGTCGCTGGCCGCGCTCAAGACGAGTATAGGAACGTTGGAGCTTTCGTGCTTGATTTCGCGGCAAAGGTCCTGGCCAGACTTGCCCGGCAACCGCAAGTCGAGAATCACCAGCCGGGGCATGGTGGCGCGGAAGGTTTCCATCGCCGTCATGCCATCGGAAGCAATCGACACATCGAATCCCGCGGACTCGAAGGTCCGCCGCAAGGCGCGCTGTACCGCCGCGTCGTCCTCGATGACAAGGATTTTCTCCATAGTGGCCATTCCGTTGGTGCCGCATCTACAGCTAATAACAGTTCAAAGTGGCAGTCAACGGCCTGTTAACAAAACTGTGACAAAAACACGCAGAAGTTACACTTCCCGGCGTGGGATGACGGATTCGGATACCCCCTACAATATTCTCACCCCCTCATTCGTCTACATGGGTGGATGAACAGCGCGGCGAGTCTGGAGCGGATGGCACTCGAACAGGACCAGCGGATCTCCGAGGTGGTCAAGCGGGAGCGGTCCCGGCTGGGCAACTTCATCCGCCGCCGTGTGCCCGACCCGCGCGACGCCGAAGACATCCTGCAGGACGTGTTCTACGAGCTGGTGGAGGCGAACCGGCTGCTGATGCCGATCGAGCATGTTACCGGCTGGCTGTTTCGCGTGGCACGCAATCGCATCACCGACCTGTTCCGCAAGAAGAAGCCGGAGAGCTTCAGCGAAGCGGCCGTGGCGGGCGAGGATGGCGAGCTGCTGCACCTGGAGGAGTTGCTGCCTTCGCCCGACGCCGGTCCGGACGCGCAGTACGCCCGCAACGTGCTGCTGGACGAACTGGAGGCCGCGCTGGACGAGTTGCCGGAGGAACAGCGCGAGGTGTTCGTGGCGCACGAGCTGGAAGGGCGCAGCTTCAAGGAGATTGCCGCCGCGACCGGGGTCAGCGTGAACACGCTGCTCTCGCGCAAACGGTATGCGGTGCTGCATCTGCGCCGGCAGCTTCAGGACATTTACGACGAATTTACGAAAGCATGAGGGGACTGAATATGAGGAAGAAAATGATTTTTATGGTTCCGCTGGGGATTCTGGGGATGCTGCTGTTTATCTTCATCGGCGGCGAGATCGTACTGCACCTGTGGAACTGGCTGCTGCCGCCGCTCTTCGGCTGGCGCCTGATTACGTTCTGGCAGGCGTTGGGAATTCTGGCGCTGTGCCGGATACTGTTCGGCGGCTTCGGCGGCCGCGGCTTCCATCGCTCCAACTGGCGGCGGCGCATGGACGACCGGTGGCAGAACATGACGCCCGAGGAGCGGGAAAAATTCCGCCAGGGCATGCGGGGTAGGTGCGGAAGTTTTGGAGAACCTGCCAGTGAAACCAGGGCGTAGTGTGGCGGCGAAAAGCCCCGCCCTAGCCAAGAGACGGCTAGAACGGGGCACCCTCGCAATCGAAAATCCCCGCCCCAAGCAAAACCGGCTTGGACGGGGCACCCGCGCGAGCTTGCTTCCAATTCGGGAATCTGGGCCTAAGAAAGAACGGTTGCCTCCCCTTATTAGTTGACCTTTCCTAACCTGGCGTTACAGTTCGAGATAGAGCGCACAACTTCTGATGAACGCCAGCGCCCGCCTGTGCGCTTGGTGAGCGGGTAAAGCTATGGCAGGCAAGATCGGTCTGCCGCCGGCTCACCGTTCCCGATTGTTGAGCCCCACACGGCTCCGCTCTCCGCTCCTCTGGATCGTCGGGGAAAGCGGTTGGCACCACGGAGGATTTTCTAATGACGAAACTACGGACTCATAGATTGTTTTCTCTCTTGCCGGCACACAGCCGGAACGCGAGCAGTTTAGAGAAGCTTAGCTTGCCGGCGATGATCTGCATCGTCGTTTTGTTTTGTGCCGCGGCAGGGATCGCCGCGCCTGCACAGAGGTCCTTCACAACTCTGGTGAATTTCAACGGGGCAAACGGCGGCGCTCCGTCGGCCGCCCTGATTCAAGCCACCGACGGAAACTTTTACGGGACGACCTCTGGAGCGGGGCCCGACGGGAATGGTGAGGTCTTCAAAATGACCCCCTCGGGGACGCTGACGACGCTCTTCGCCTTCGACGCCTCAGACGGGTATAACGTCTCCGCCGGGCTGGTGCAGGGCACCGACGGCAACTTTTACGGAATAACCACCCAAGGCGGAGCTTATTCCAATGGTACAGTCTTCAAAATCACGCCCACGGGCACACTGACTACGCTGTACAACTTCTGTCCTCAGGATGGCTGCACCGACGGTGCCTACCCTTACGGTGCGCTGGTGCAAGGCAGCGACGGGAACTTTTATGGGGCGGCGGGGGGCGGGGCCAACTACTGTGGTTTAGACCAATGTGGCGTCGTGTATAAAATCACCTCCGACGGCACCTACACCACAGTGCACAGCTTCGACGGCTCCGATGGCGACGGGCCTAACGCGCTGGTGCAAGCCAGCGACGGGAACTTCTACGGAACTACCAGCGCGGCCGGCGCCTATGGCAATGGCACGGTCTTCAAAATGACTCCCGCCGGCGTGGTGACCACACTCTACAGTTTTTGCTCCCAAGAAAATTGCGCGGACGGTTCCGGCCCCGTGGCGGCGCTGGTGCAAGCCACTGATGGCAATTTTTACGGGACAACCTACGGGGGCGGTGGTAGCCCGGCCTACTGCAGCAATGGCCAGTCCGGCTGCGGTACGGTCTTCAAAATTACCCCGGCGGGCGTATATACGAAGCTCCACGGCTTCTGTATCTCAGGCCCTCCTTGTACAGACGGCCACGGACTTCTGGCCGGATTGGTGCAAGCGGCCGACGGTAACTTCTACGGGGCAGCCAGCAACGGTGGTGGGAGCCATGGCGATGGCTCTGGCACGGTGTTCGAAATCACCCCCGCAGGCGCGCTGACTACGCTACACGTCTTCGACTATTCGGACGGCTACATCGTCGCCGCTGGGCTGGTGCAAGGCACCGACGGAAACCTCTATGGGACGACCTTTCAAGGCGGAGCCTATGGCTATGGCACCGTCTTCCGGGTGGGAAACGTAGTCGTCGCCCCGTGCGCAAGATGCAGTCCGTGAGCTGACACCGCGGTCGAGGAAGGAGGATTCTCATGACGAAACTACGGACTCATAGATTGTTTACTTTCGTACCGGCGCAAAGCCGGGACAGGGGCAATTTAGAGAAGCTTAGCTTGCCGGCGATGATCTGCATCGTCGTTTTGTTTTGTGCTGCGGCAGCGATTGCCGCGCCTGCGCAGAGCCGCTTCTTCACAAGCCTGGTGAGTTTCGATGGGGACAACGGCCAGTTCGCAGAGGCCCCCCTGATCCAAGGCACCGGCGGGAACTTCTACGGGACAACGCGCGCTGGCGGGGCCAGCAACCACTGTGACGGTGGCTGTGGCACGGTCTTCAAAATCGCCCCCGCGGGCACACTGGCTACGCTCTACAGCTTTTGCTCCCAGCCGAACTGTACGGACGGTGCCGGCCCCCAGGGCCTGATACCGCCCGTGAACGGGTACTTCTACGGAACAACCAGTGGGTACACAAGCGATGGCTACTATGGCTATGGAACGGTCTTCAAGATGTCCCTGAGCGGCACGCTGACCACGTTGTACAGCTTCTGCGCCCAACCGAATTGCGCGGACGGCTGGGACCCGAGCACGTTGGTACAGGCCCGCGACGGAAATTTCTACGGGACGACCGCCCACGGCGGAGACCCTACGTGCCATCCCTCCTGGGGCTGCGGCACGATCTTCAGAATCACACCCGCGGGCGCACTGACTACGTTGCACACTTTCGAGGGCTCGGACGGCGACGTAGCTAATTCCCCGCTGGTGCAAGCTGCCGACGGAAACTTCTACGGAACCACC
>PLBD01000127.1 GCA_003135315.1 Acidobacteriaceae bacterium
GCCGCACGCCGGTCAGCACCATCGCCAGGCCAAGACGGTTCGCCGTGTCGATCACTTCCTGATCACGCACCGAACCGCCCGGCTGGATGATCGCGGTCGCGCCCGCCTTCGCGATTTCCTCCACACCGTCCGGAAACGGAAAGAACGCGTCCGACGCCGCCACCGAGCCTTTGATCCCGAGCACCGACTTCATCGCCCCGATCTTCGCCGAATCCACGCGGCTCATCTGTCCCGCGCCTACGCCGGTGCTCTGACCGTTGCGAGCGTAGAGAATCGCATTCGACTTCACATGCTTGCAGACTTTCCACGCGAACAGCAGGTCGCGCATTTCCTGCTCCGTCGGCTTGCGTTCGCTGACAACTTTGAGATCGGCTTCCGTCAGCGGCCTCATGTCGTTGTCTTGCAGCAACACGCCGCCGGAAACATTCTTCAGCACCCACTTCTGCTCCATGGGAACAACTTCCACCAGGCGCAGGTTCTTCTTCGTGGCGAAAATCTCGCGCGCCGCGCTGTCGAATGCCGGCGCGGCAATCGCCTCGACGAAGAGCTTGGCCATTTCCGTCGCCGTCTCGCGATCGATCGTGCGATTGACGCCGATCACGCCTCCGAAGGCCGACACCGGATCGCACTCCAACGCGCGCTTGTAGGCTTCCGCCAGCGTGCTTGCCACCGCAGTTCCACAGGGATTGGTGTGCTTGATGATCGCGCAGACGGGTTCTTCGAACTCCTGCGCCAGGTCCCACGCGGCTTGCAGGTCGACGATGTTGTTGTAGCTCAGCTCTTTGCCCTGGAGCGGTTTACCGTTCGCTACACCTTGGCCCGAACCGTCGGAGTACAGCGCGGCCTTCTGGTGCGGATTCTCCCCGTAGCGCAGGTCGAATGCCTTGCGAAAACTCAGCCGCAGCGTCTCAGGAAAACCGTCCGCGTTGCCCAGTGCAAATTTCACGGCACCGTTCTCGGGCGCTCCAATGCGCTCCAGCGTCGACGCAATCGCCGAATCGTATGCCGCTGTAGTCGCGAAGGCTTTCTGTGCGAGCTGCCATTTCGTCTTCAGCGACAGCGATCCGCCGCCGCTTTCTATCTCGCTGGCGATCGCTTCGTAGTCTGACGGCGAAGTCACGATGGCAACGTCCTGGAAGTTTTTCGCTGCCGAGCGCACCATCGAAGGTCCGCCGATGTCGATGTTCTCGATGATGTCTTCAAACTCCACGCCGGGCTTGCCTGCGGTCTTCTCGAAGGCGTAGANNACCATGTCGATGGGCTCGATGCCGTGCTCGTTGACCGCAGCGCGATGTTCCGCCTTGCTGCGCACGTGCAGGATGCCGCCGTGCACCTTGGGGTGAAGCGTCTTCACCCTGCCGTCCAGCATCTCGGGAAAGCCTGTGAGGTCGGAAATGTCTTTCACCGCGATGCCGGAATCGCGCAGCAGTTTGGCCGTGCCTCCGGTGGAGACCAGTTCCACGCCCATCTTCGCCAGCCTGCGCGCAAATTCCACTAGCCCCGTCTTGTCGGTAACGCTTAAGATTGCCCGTTGAATTTTTCCCATGGATTCCCTTTTCCTTTTGCCTCCGGGTGGAGCACGCCCTCAGGCGTGAATGAGAACGTCCCCATAACAAGCTTGGCTTCAGCCACTGAGTTAAGTTTCACGAAGAAGGGCACCGCAGCGGCTGGAGCCAATGACGGAGGCTCTCTTCCAGAATAACGCATCAGACGCAGGCAGTTCTGCTCCCTTGGGAATGACAAATCGGTGGCTTAGGGCGAAGTACCGGGCTTGATGACACGTCAGCGGAAACTCTAAGCCTTACTTGCCGCCGGTCGCGGCCATCTTCTTTACCATGGCGATTACCAGCTTGCGGTCGCTGTCGTTGAGGTTGGGCGAATAGCGCCGAATCTGGGTCAGGAAGCGCACCTCATCCTCAGCTAATTGCGGAGTTGCCTTGCTCCCATTGTCGTGGGCGCCGTCGGTAAAGAACCTGGACAGCGGAAGGTCCATCGCCGTCGCAATTCTGGCCAGCGTATCCAGCGAGGGAATGGTGTGCCCATTCTCCACCCGCGACAGATAACAGCGCAGCAGACCGGTGCGCTTTTCAATGTCACCTTGCGACATGCTTTTTTGCAGGCGGAAATTGCGGATCGTCTCGCCGATGTTCATGAGGGGTTTTCGTCCTGTGAGGGAGTGGCCATGGGGTTGACTGCATAGTAACCATTGCCGGGAAGGCTGGCAAGTTAATTCTCGCGCGAATGAAATTGAGTGCGACTGGCAACTGACAACTGTTCTAGATCAGCTGCAACTCCATATAGATCAACTCTTCCACCGCTTCCAGCGGGTCAGAACTGACTTCGCGGAAACCAAGCTTTCGGTACATCTCGATCGCGGCCTGCATGGTGGGCGGGTGAGAATCGAGCCGCATCGACGAATAGCCGAGACGCCGGGCCTCCCGCAGCAACCGCTCTACCAGTGTTTTTCCCAGCTTGCCGCCGCGAAATCCCGGACGGACGTAGAGCCGCTTCATCTCGCAGGTTCCGTGGAGCGGGAACGCACGCAAACCGACACATCCCACCGGCTGCCCTATTATCATGGCCAGCAACAGCATTCCGTGCGGCGCAGAATACACGCCGGGCAGTCCGGCAATCTCAGCATCGAACGAGCGAAAGCAATACTCCACCGGCAACTGCGCGCGATATTCGGCGAACAGGTTTCGCACCTGCTCAATCTGTTCTGGCGTCGTGGCTTCAACGATTTCAGACACGCAGCATCAAACCCCGGGAAGTCTCAGATGGTCTTAAAGGGGACGGCCTTCAGGCCGTCCGCGAATGCCTGAATATAAAACCTCGGGCTTTAGCCCCGAAAATCAAATGCTGTTGGATATCACTGCTACCCCATCAGAATGCCGCCATTCACATTCAACACATGGCCGGTAACATAGCCCGCCTCCTCCGACGCCAGAAACTTCACCGCGTGGGCCACGTCCATATCGCTGCCTGCCCGTCCCAGCGGAATGTTCTTCAGGATGTTCTCTTTCAACTCCGCGGGCAGGACCTCGGTCATCGCGGTCTCGATGAATCCCGGCGCAACCGCGTTGACGGTGATGTTGCGCGATCCCACCTCGCGGGCCACCGACATGGTAAGTCCGATCAGTCCGGCCTTCGACGACGAGTAGTTGGCCTGCCCCGCCTGGCCAATCTGTCCGAAGATGCTGGTAATGTTGATGATTCGCCCCCAGCGTTGCTTCAGCATGGAGCCGATCACGGCCTGTGTCAGCAGGTATGGCGCGGTCAGGTTGGTGGCGATGACATCGTCCCAGTCCGCCCGCTTCATGCGCATGACGAGCTGGTCGCGGGTGATGCCCGCATTGTTGACCAGGATGTCGATCTTGCCGAAGCGGGCAATCACCGCCTTCACGACGGCCTTGATTTCGTCTTCGCTGGCGACGTCGAGCTTGAACGCGGCCGCATCGCCACCCTTGCTGTTGATCTCGCCGGCCAGTTGCTCCAGCTTCTCCTGATTGCGCGCACACAACGCCAGCTTCGCTCCCGACTCGGCCAGAACCAGCGCACACGCGCGGCCTATGCCCTGCGACGCTCCCGTAACCAGCGCGACCCGGCCTTCCACTCCTGCCATGAATCCCTCCTGCATGAAGCAAGCTGGATTATAACCATCGTCGCGCAGGCAGAGGGTAGCGTCTTGGCCGGATGTGCTGTTCGGGATGTATCAGGGCACGACCCTTCGGCAAGCTCAGGGCAGCCTCTTGGTCGTGCCGAACGGCGTAATTAAACCTTCGGGCTTTAGTTCCTGCAAACAGAATCCCTCAGGGGCTAAAGCCCAATTCTTGGCTGCCGAACGTCACGGCTGAAGCCGTGCCCTGACACAAAGCAGTCATGAGCTGATCTGCGGTTTTCCCAGTGCGCCTTGAGCTCGCCGCAACAGCGCCCTTGCTACCGCAGCCGCTCAGGCGCCCAGAACAGTACCTTCAGCTCGCTCGAAAAATACGCCAGGTCAGGCTGAGCAGGAAGCTGCAGGCCCGCAGGCTGCGCCATCGTGTTCTGTTCGATATCGACCACCGCCTCCCGCAAATCCCACGGCAGATGGTGAATCTCCCCGCGATACAGGTGCTTTCTGCTGACCGCGTAAAGACAGTAGCGTTCGGTGAGGAAGTGTTGAATCGACCCCGGCCGCGCGTGGAACGTCTGCCGACTGGCCGGCCCGTACGAGCATTTCAACTCGGCAGGCTTCGGCCCGTGCTGCCGCTTCGAGAGGTAGTCGATCTTCGCTCCGCCTCTGCCCTTCACCTTCATCGCCGCCTGCCAGTACGGCAACCGATAGAAGACGCGCGCGCCCCACACTGCCGACAGATTGCTGGCATCCAGGCTGAAGAAGTACACGCCCGGCTTGCCGTTGTAGCTGACGTAGGTCCGTACGTTGATCTCGGAGAAATGCGAGAACCACGGCAGCGAAGGCACTCCCGGCGGCCGCAGATGATTGATCCAGAACGGCGTCACCGACACCCACGCGCGTTGCCCATAGGTGTCGAGCGTCAGGAATTCCGGCACCAGCGCCCGCACCACCTCCGGCGCGAGCGCATAGTGCAGGAACAGCAGATCGTTCCAGCGCTGGGTCATGATCCACGGCGCCATGGGCGCGGGCCATGGCCGGTGCGCCGTGGCAAACAGAATTGAATCCGCGCCCACCCACTGGGTGCGGCTATCGGAGGCGAGTTCGGTTTCAGGCGGAGGCTTACGCAAAGAATTTATGGGACGTCACCAGTTTTACACGATTCCCACAGCTTCGGCAGTTGCCCGCCTGTTCCGTACCGCATATGATTCACCGCAATGTCACTCGGTTACAAACCAGACGCGGATAACGCCGAAGTTTCTTCCAACCTCGAGCCCAGCACCGAGGTCTATGCCGTCCACGGCGCCGATCCCGAGGTGCAGGCGTACGGTATGGCTAAGTATTCGCGCTCGGCGCTGTCCATGCGCGAATCGCTGGCTGAGATCAACGACCAGAAGGCCGAGAAGTTCCTGAATACCTTCTACTTTCAGTACGGCCATCGCAGCATTGCGGATCTTGCGCACATCGCCTTCGCCATCGAGCGGCTGTCGATCCTGGCCGCGACGATCGCCGTCGATGAGCCGCGCTGGGACGGCCAGGAGCGCTCCACCCGCTATCAGGACTTCCAGAAGAGCGGATACTACGTTCCCGATTTTGGCGACGATGCATCGGCGCGCGTTCTGTATAGGGAGACGGTCGATCACCTCTTCGCCGAGTATCGGCACTTCTCCGAGGAAATGTTCGGCTACCTTCAGGAGCGCACGCGCAAGCCTGCGGAGATGAAACAGGAAGCTTACGAGCGCACGTTGCGGGCACGCGCCTTCGACATCTCGCGTTACCTGCTGCCACTGGCGACGAACACCTCGCTGGGGCAGATCGTCAGCGCGCGCACTCTGGAAAATCAGGTCTCGCGCCTGCTGTCGCACCCTCACACCGAGGTGCGCCGGCTGGGTGAACTTTTGCGGCGCGCCGCTCAGGAACCCGCTTACGACGTTAGCCATGCCAAAGCATGGGCATTGCTGGATGAAATTGCGCACGAGTCTCCCGAGATGGCAGGACGCGCCGGCGAATTCCTGATGCGGCCGGTCCGCGTCGCGCCCACGCTGATGAAGTATGCCGAGCCGAACGCCTACGAGATCGAAACCCGGCGCGAACTCAATGCTGCGGCGAAGGAGTTGTTAACCGGCGTCGCGATTGAGCCGGCCCCGACGGTCGACTTGCTCGACGGCGATCCGCTGGAGGTCGAGCTCGCAGCCACGCTGCTGTATCAGTATTCGCATCATCCCTATCGGCAAATTCGCGACGTCGTAACCGCGCTGCCCGAGGCGCAGCGACGCGAGATCATCGACCTGGGCCTTCGTCATCGTGGCCGTTACGATGAAGTTTCGCGCACTTTCTGCGCCGGCCAGCAATTCCGCTTCGACATCCTGATGGACATCGGCGGCTTCCGCGACATGCACCGCCATCGCCGCTGCGTGCAGATCGTGCAGGACTACACCACGGCGCACGGCTACGACGAACCGGTAGAGATCGAATCGGCCGGATTAGCCGAGCGGTATCAGGCTGCGATGGAGCGCGCGCGCGATACCGCCGCGCAGCTTGCCGCTCGCGAGGCAGCAGAAGCGGAGCAGCAGTCGCAATACGTCATTCCGCTGGCCTTCCGCAAGCGCACGCTGTTCAAGATGGATCTGGCCGAGGCGGTCTATATCAGCGAGCTACGCACGGGCGTGGCCGGACATTTTTCCTATCGCAACGTGGCCTACGCGATGTATGAAGCCGTGGCGCAGCGCTATCCTTCGCTGGCGAAATATTTCCGCGTGACCGATGTTCGCGAGCCGGTGGATTTACTGAAACGTTAATACTCCGATGGGAACTGCCAAAGCAGCGAAACGAGGGAATCCGCAGCAGATGCTCGCAGAACAACGTACCGGTAACGGCCATCACAAGCCTGTGTGAGACACGAAAGTTCTAGTACTTTCGTTCCGGCCTACTTCGCTATTTCTTCGCTTTTTAGCCTCAGCTCCATGTATAATTGCCAACGTCAGTTATCCATGCGCTCTTCATCGCGAATCGCCTATTTTTCACCGCGCCTGCCTCACTGACCCATAGCAATCAATCTTTAACCTGTCCTCCCGCGCGATGCTGGGCCGGGACGGAGCAGTCCAAGGAGCGGCACTTATGGCGGACGAGAAAACGGAAAAAGGCCGGGCCATCGACCTGGCGCTGTCGCAAATCGAAAAGCAGTTCGGCAAGGGCTCCATCATGAAGCTGGGGAGCAAGGGCGCGGTCGTTCCCATCTCCGTGATCTCCACCGGCGCCATTTCTTTCGACGCGGCGCTGGGCGTCGGCGGCTTCCCGCGCGGACGCGTGGTCGAGGTCTTCGGGCCGGAGTCTTCCGGCAAGACAACCATCGCGCTGCAGGTGATCGCTGAGGCGCAGAAACAAGGCGGCATGGCCGCCTTTGTCGATGCCGAGCACGCGCTCGATCCCATCTATGCAGCGAAGCTCGGCGTTGACGTGGACAACCTGCTGGTCTCGCAGCCCGACTACGGGGAGCAGGCCCTGGAGATCGCCGAGGCCCTGGTGCGTTCCGGCGCAATCGACGTGCTGGTGGTGGATTCGGTGGCCGCGCTGGTGCCCAAGGCCGAACTCGACGGCGAGATGGGCGACAGCCACGTCGGCCTGCAGGCGCGCCTGATGTCGCAGGCCCTGCGCAAGCTCACCGGCATCGTAGCCAAGTCGCACACCTGTCTCATCTTTATCAACCAGATTCGCGAAAAGATCGGCGTCATGTTCGNNGTTCGGCAATCCCGAAACCACGACCGGTGGCCGCGCGCTGAAATTTTATTCATCCGTCCGCATCGACATTCGGCGCATCGGCGCCATCAAGGACGGCGAGCAGGTGGTGGGCTCGCGCACCCGCGTGAAAATCGTCAAGAACAAGACTGCCGCGCCGTTTCGCGAGGCTGAGTTCGACATGATGTATGGCGAAGGCATCTCGCGCGAGGGTGACCTGATTGATCTGGCAGTGACTCAGAACCTGGTCGAGAAGTCAGGATCGTGGTTCAGCTACAAGGGTGAGCGAGTCGGCCAGGGGCGCGAAAACGCCAAGACGTTCCTGAAGGAGAACAAGGACATCGCGGCAAAAATCGAAGTAGAAGTGCGCAAGGCGCTGGGGCTGATTTCGACGGCCGACAAGGCGCAAGCGGCAGTCGCCAATGCCGAGGCCTCCCCGGCTGCGCAGCCGAAAGGCCCCGCGGGACGTAAGTAACGGACATCGCCAAACGTTGAGAGGACCCGCCAGCCACGAGCGGGTCCGACAACCGTCCAGCGGTATCACTCCGCCCTGGTCCGCTCCCCAAAGGATTCCTGTTTGCCTGCCGCCGCCAGCCAGAATAAAATCAGGCAGCGTAAATCCCAGCCTTCCGAGGACGCTTGAAGGACATCGTCGCTATTTATCCCGGATCGTTCGATCCCGTGACTAACGGCCACCTGGACTTGATTCACCGGGGCAGCAAACTCTTCGATAAGCTGATCGTGGCCATCGCGCGCAACCTCGACAAGGGCGAGTCGCTCTTCTCGATGGAAGAGCGCAAGGAAATGCTGGTCGCCATGACCTCACAGCTCGACAATGTTTGCATCGACGTTTTCGATGGCCTGCTCGTGAGCTACTGCATCCAAAAGAACGCGAACGCTGTGCTACGCGGCATCCGCGCCATCAGCGATTACGAATTTGAGCTGCAAATGGCGCTGATGAATCGCAAGATGGAACCGCGCGTGGAAACCGTGTTCATGATGCCCGCCGAACAGTATTCCTACCTCAGCTCGCGGATTGTGCGCGAGATTGCCAAGCTCGGCGGGCCCTTGAACGGCCTGGTGCCGGAAATGGTGGAGCAGCGCGTGCGCCAGAGGATCAAGCAAGGAAGACATATTTCAGCCACCGGGAAACATCTCTTATGAAGGGCAGGCCATGACTGCTGCCGGAACGCAACTCGCTTCGTTTCTCACCAACCGGATTCAGCGCATCGAAATTTCCGCCACCATGGCGGTCGCCGGCGAAGCCGAGAAACTTCGCGCCACCGGCGCGGACCTGGTCGATCTGGGCGCGGGCGAGCCGCATTACCCCACTCCCGAGCACATCAAGGAAGCGGGCATCGCGGCAATCCACAATGACTTCACCAAGTACACGGCGGTAGGCGGCACGGCTGAATTGCGCGATGCCATCGTCCAGCGGCACGCCGCTGACTTCGGCTCCGATTACAAGCGCGAAGACTGTATCGCTTCCGTCGGCGGCAAGCATGCGCTGTTTAATGCCATCCAGGTGCTGGTCGACCACGGCGACGAAGTCATTTTGCCGGTGCCCTATTGGGTTTCCTTCAAGGACATCGTGCGCTATGCCGGCGGCGAACCGGCCTACGTTGCCACCGACGAACGGCGCGATTTCGCGCTGACTGCTGATATGGTCGAGCGGTCCATCACGCCTCGCACGAAACTCATTGTCCTGAATTCGCCCAACAATCCCTCCGGCGCGGTGATGAAGCCTGAGGACATGACTGCCGTGCTCGCGCTGGCGCACGATCGCGGTATCTACGTCGTCTCCGACGAGTGTTACGTCTACCTGAACCACACCGGCAAGCGGTTATCGGCGGGCGGTATGCACGGGGTCAAGGAGCGCCTCATCATCATTGGCTCGTTATCGAAGACCTACGCCATGACGGNNATGACGGGCTGGCGGCTGGGTTACGCGCTGGGACCCGCGCCTATCGTGAGCGCGATGGTGAAGCTGCAAAGCCAGAGCACTTCCAACCCGACGTCGCTTGTGCAGAAGGCCGCGGTGGCGGCGCTGAGTGGCTCGCAGGATTGCGTGCGCCAGATGCTGGAGGGCTATGTCCGTCTTCGCGACCAGGTCGTCGCC
>PLBD01000046.1 GCA_003135315.1 Acidobacteriaceae bacterium
GTAATCATCAGTTCAGCCTTTCTCTACGGAGTCGTTCAACCTCAGCCAGCCGGGAGCGAATAAGATCCATGTCTCTTTTTGGCGTGGCGATGCCTCGCTTCGATTTCTTCTGAAAGGCGTGCAAAACATAAATCGCCTCTGCATAGCGGACGGTATAAACAGCGCGCCAAGTGTTGCCATCATGATCCGCGACAATCTCCAGTGTGGCCCCTCCGCCAAAACCCCGGAGCGGTTTTGCGGACGGATCAGTTTCACCCTGCTGGGCCGCATAGAGAGCGAGACCAATACTTCGCCGGACTTCCCTAGCAGCCCGTGGCAGAAGTGCGAAACTCGCCAAACCGCGTTCGTAACTTATTCAAACAGCAGGGCCGCATGTTGCGATATTGAGAAGACGGGCATTGCACCACGGGCTGTTAGGGAAGCTGCGCACGTCTCTTCGGCTCGATCCCATCCACACCAGCAAACGTATCGATCTGGCCACTTATACATAAATACGTCTATTCGTATGCGGTGTCAAGATGGGGAATGCACCTTGTCTAGAAATTGCCTTCGGGAGCGAGATTGAGAGTTCAAGATTCTCCAGCCTCCGCTAACCCTTTTTCCCCACCCTCGTCTATCTCCATAAGCAGGGAGCGATGCTTAAGGGGCATGCGGGACGTTCCACTCCGCTAGTTCGCATGCCCCCGGGCACCGCATTGATTGCCCTCCTTACTCTCCTCATTAGCGACGGAACTTGCAGCCGCTCCTTCTCGTACCACTACGAGGAGGAGCACTGTGAGCAAAATTTCCCTGATTCTCCTGCTCTGCGTTTCGTGCCTGGGCGTGTCCGCCTCCGCGGAAGAATGGACCAAGAGCTACCAGGTCAGCAATAATCCCAGCCTTCACGTCGATACCAACGATGCCGCGATCGAAGTCACGCACGGCGTAAGCAACACAATCTACGTGCGGGTGATCGCGGACGGGGTGAGCATCGGCGGCAGCGGCGTCCGCATAACCGAGCGCCAGGACGCCGACAAGGTCGACCTGCAAGTTCACATCCCCAACGAGTGGGGCTTTCACATAGGCGTGCATCGCGGGGTGCGAGTGGAAATCCAGGTCCCGCCGCAAGCAGCCCTGGACCTGCACTCGGGCGACGGTCACATCTCGGTGAACGGCATCTCCGGGCAGACTCGGCTGGATACGGGCGACGGCCACATTGACGTCCAGAACTTCAGCGGCGCGCTGCATGGCCATACCGGCGACGGCCACATGACCATTGACGGCGTGTTCACCGACCTTGACCTGCGCTCGGGCGATGGCCATGTCAACATCACGGTGCGTCCCGGCTCGAAGCTGAATAGCGGCTGGCTGATTCACACCAGCGACGGAAGCGTCGACGCTAAGCTTCCACAAGACCTTGCTGCTGAGCTCTACGCGCACACGGGCGACGGGCATATCCAGCTCGACCTGCCGGTGACGGTGAGCGGCTCGATTGAGCACTCGCGGGTACGCGGCAAGCTGAACGGCGGCGGTCCGCTGCTGGAAATCAGCACCGGCGACGGCAGCATCCGGATCGGCAAGTACTAGCGGTTGCGGTCAAGCGAGGGCACGGTTCCGCCGATAGAACCAGAGAAGCGGCTATCGGCACATGGACCCCTTGAACCACCATCGAACGGCCAGCTATCGCAGCTCCGCCCATCGCAGCAGACGCAAGCTGATTCTCTTCTGCCGGCATCCGGTCGCCCAGGAGCGGTTCGTCCGCCTGCTGAGCAAAGCGGGATTCGATGTAGTGGTCAGCCCGGAACTGCGCCTGCAAAGTCCAGACAACGCTACGCCAGCCAGCCTGGTCATTCTGGATTGCAGTGACGCCGAGGCAGCGGTGGAATTCGTCCGCATCCTTCGTATCAAGCTGCCCAACCTTCCGGTGCTGGTGCTGCTGCCCAAACTGGAAGGGCCCCACACCTATTCGTTACTGCGCCTGGGCGTGAAAGGAGTCTGGGCCTACAGCCAGGCGCCGCGCGAGCTGGCACGGGCTGCCTGCCAGGTGGCGGGCGGCGGTTACTCGGTTCCGCGCGAGTTGCTGGCCGGCTTCATCGAGTCGATCCTCCCCGAGCTTTACGGCAGCAAGTCGCTCACTCCCGAAATCGAGATCAGCCGGCGCGAACGTGAGGTGCTGGACTTGCTGCTGGAAAATCTCTCGAACAAAGAGATTGCCGCCAAACTGTTCGTCACCGAGCGCACGGTGAAGTTCCATGTTTCCAACCTGTTGAGTAAGTTTGGGGTGCATCGCCGCGCCGACCTGATCGTCATGTGGATGCGGCGAGCGACGGCCTTTCCGTGGCAAACACGTGAGCGGGGGCAGACAGTCTCGGCGCGTGTCAACTAATTAGCCGCGCCGTGGCGCCGCAGGTTGCCAGCAGGGCCTACGGCCCGTTATACTTTTTGTTTGCCCTATTCAACTTCTTGTTAGTGAGGAGCGCCGTTTTAGCATGCCGAAGCGCACATTCCAACCCAACCGTCG
>PLBD01000361.1:0-842 GCA_003135315.1 Acidobacteriaceae bacterium
ACCAGTTGGGCGTCTCCTACCTTTGCTGGTATCGTGAACGCGGCCGGCAGCCTGCAAAAGTCGTCCTCGGCTGAGCTCACCATGATGTACAGCGAGATGTCCAGTCCCATCAAGTACCATGCTGATTTCAACGACATCACGCAGGGTGATCCGCGTTGCAAAGTTGGTTGGGACCTGTGCACCGGCATCGGTTCTCCCCATACTTACGCGGGCAAGTAACCAACGGGGCTTCCCGGATTGCCAGTTCGATCTGGTCAAGACGCGGGCTTTGCCCGCGTCAGCCTATTACCTTGTCCAGGCAACTGGTCCAAGTCCAAGCTTCGAGTTTACGGCACGAGGACTGGCTGACGATAACGAGCTTTTCCTACTGCAAGCGGACGTTATGAACTCCTCGGAACGAACAGGAGATTCCTCTATGGATGAGAAACGGCTGGTTTCGATAGCTTGCTACAAGAGAATTCTCGGTCAGCTTTGAAAAGCCATTCAATGGCAGCCGTTAAACTTGAAGGAAGTCAGCTCGGTCTGCCAGGGTCCACCGGCTACTGCATAATATTCCTGGGCGTACCAGAAGGTGCAGCCATCGGAACCGTCAATCACCAAGTTGGAGTAGTCTCCCCATCGACTTTGGCCCGTTTCGGATCCGGTACCTGCATAGAGCTCGACTTCCCCTTCCATTTGCCCGAGCGGATCGGCAGGCACGCGTCCAGTTACATAGATTGAGGGGTACATGTCTGCACCAGATTTGCTGTAGCCAAGCGCGATGTTCCCCATTTTGTCCTGTGCAATCGATCCCATCCAGCGGTGGGTCAAGTCCGGAGCAAACGTTCCCGACTGAAACAGCG
>PLBD01000361.1:878-5616 GCA_003135315.1 Acidobacteriaceae bacterium
CACCGCACATCAGCGTGTAGCCGGGAATTCCGGGAATTCGATGGCTCAAACCGCTACCTACAAAGGAGGACTGTTCTGGATTGGTGTACACGGCGTGCATCGAATACAGGTACAGCGTAGGGACGGTCCCGACTCCCATACTGCCGATGAAGAACTCGTCTTGTCCGGCGGGTGGCGGAACGTTGGAATCGAGATCGGCAGCCAGCAGGTGGAAATCTGTGTTGGTGAGGCGAAAACAGATCTGCTCCGCGGAGCGGTCGCCTACTCGCAGCTTAGCGTCGTTGTAGGCACACACGAGAGGTCCGTACTGGAGGTTATCGTTGGTCTGGAAGTACCCGGTAGGCCAGATTGCCCACTTCGGAAAGTCCGCAAACGCTGTACCCAACGAGAATTCATACGTGTACCAAGTGCCTGTGGCACGCTCTGAAGTTGAAACCGCTATGCAAGCAGGATAAAAGCCCTCCGAGTTGGATGCACCGATGTTATAAGCCAGCAGCCATTGATGGTGCGCCTTGTCCCAGTCAACCATCACGTCCCCACCGGGAGTGTATCCGCAATCCGACTTCCAAGGAAACAGCCGGTTGTCTTGCAGCGGTGCGGTTAATGGCTGGCCAGTGGTCTTGTCGAAGACCTGAAAATGATTGCTGACAAACTCCACCACCTCATAATCGCCAACGGCCACATCGGTATCCGGCGGTGGCCCGTCGTGAGTTACGTTTTGACCGATCCCAGGGACACGCAATCCGATGGTAATGCTGAGTGCGTTTGACGCCGCACCTTGCTCTGCTGGCTGGCTGCCACGTTGCTGAACGTCTGCCGAAAGACTTTGCCGTGGAGCTCGTTGCTGGAAAGAGGAGATCCGCCCACGTACCTTTCGAGGCTTTGCCAATGATTGCGCGCGTTTCGACACCCCATACGCCACTGGTTTACGCGTCGTCATTTCCTTCGCCGATTGCTCCTGAGCGAGCAGGCCCGGGCAACCGAGCAGCAAGGCCAGCGCAAACAGAATCAATGCAATAAGTGACCAATGCGCTCTCGTCATGCGCTCCGTGTTTCCGGCGATGGCATGGTTGGCGATAACACAGTTATCGTAACTTAAGGCGTGAGGGTTGCGGCCGGCTCAACCCGGAGCATCCCCCCCTGGGTCGTTCTCGGCCGAGTCATCCGGCCTTTCTGCGCGTGAGCCTTAGCCGACAGCCCTGTGCGACTGTCCTGAAATCGCCATTGCATAAATAATCCTGCCGAGATGATTACTTACGCTATAGCAACTCACGGCTTAGTTTCCTGCAGCAGTACCACATCCGACACATAGCGACCGCGCAATACAGCGAGATTCTTTCCATCCGGCGACACGTCGACAGACCAGATTTGCTCCGCCTTGAAATCTGTCACCTGATGTCCCGCAGAACCGTCCAGTGGCTGCATCCAGATGTTGTCGACGCCGTTCTCCCGCATGGCATAGACAACGGACTTTCCGTCGTGGGTGAACTGCAAGCCGCGCGTACGACGGCCGGCATCGAGCATGCGTGGCGGACTCGACGATCCGGGACTGTACAACGCGATCTTTGTGCCTCGCCGCTGCGAGTCCAGCAGAGCGGCCGCTAGAGTCTTGCCGTCAGGAGAAAAACTGAGCGCTGCAGCTCCCGAATAACCCTGGGGCAAATCCAGAATTGCTTCCGACTTGCCGGAGCCGTCCACCGGCACACGATGGATCTTCGATTCACGATTATCGAAGTAGTAGACCCATTTCTGGTCGGGCGAGCAAGCTGGCGAACGGTCGTCGTCTCCGTGGGTTAATTGCAGTGGATCGGACCCATCCGCATTGGTATGCCAGACACTTCTTGAATGTGCGCCGCCGCGATCCTGCCACGTGAGAACGATGTACTTTGTGCCACAGGCGAAGGGGGTGAACATTCGCGCACTCGCATCCGCCAGAAGCTGGGTTTGATTCTTGCCGTCGAGCCCCACTTTGAGCAGGCGGCCAAAGTTGTTCAGCAGAAGATTGCCGTCGGCGCTCCAGTGCAGGCTGCTCCAGTCGTCGAAGTCATTGGCTTGCGAGAGGACGGAGCGTGGCTCGGTAAAGCCGTGGCCGGTATCGGAGAGGACGAAAACCGTTGCCTCGCTTCGAACCAGAACGGTGCCCAGCGTCTTTCCATCGGCGGAAACCGTGACCGTCGCATAGCGGTTGGAGTCGCGAGTGATCGGCTCGAGCTCACCTCCCGTTTCGCGCAGAAACCCAATTTGAGCCTTTATGCCATTGGCTCCAGTCTGCCCATGCATGACAAACAGGACACGATCAACCGGCGACCACTTGATTTCGGCGAGAAACTCATCTGGAAAAGCTGCGAAGCGATGCAATTTGCCGGTATGCACATCGAGGACGTCAATCGCGGCGCGGTCGCCGTTTCCACCCGCCCCGGAGGTGTAAATCTCATCTCCCTTCAGAGACCATGCCAGGAAGTCCGGTACGTTCACCGCGGGCTCAGTCAGCAGAACCGTTTCGTTGCTGCCCTCCAGTGATGCCGAGAGGATGCGATACTTGCCAACCTCCGGATCGTCCTGGCGCAGGTATGCGATGCGCTGTCCATCAGGAGAAAACGTGAGGCTTTGGCCGGCGATATTCCGCACCACAATCTGCTGATCACCCCCTAATACGGGCGAGCGGTAGAGATCGTAATGAATGTGGCTGGCGTTCTCGGCTTTGCTGAAATAGATGTAGTTTCCATCCGGCGAAAAGGCGAGGCCCAGGTAATCCGCATCCGACGGCGGGATGACTTGCGTAACGCTTCCTGTGGGTACATTGCAAAGCCAGAGACTTTGCTGCCCGCTGTCATCGGTCACGCTCAGCACGTATTTTCCGTCGGGAGAAACAGCTGCTCCCGCCACCTTACCCGAATCCGTGACGCGCGTGACCGTGAATTTCTGGAAGGGAGCTGGAATGGGTTTGTGCAACAAGGAATAGATTCCGTAAGCCGCTGCGCCGAGCACGGCCAGGAAAGCAACGACGCCGAGCGCGAATCCCAACTTGTGCTGCTTTGCCACCGTGACCACTGCGGAACTGCTGCTGGTCTGCGCGAACTGGGCTGGTGCTGCCGACGCTGTCCCGGCGCTGACCGACGACACCGAGGCCGCGGCCGGCTGAGGAACACTCGTCTCCTGCGCCGCCGGCATCGCTCCCGAACTAGCCGCCGCCACCCGACCCGTTCCCGTATCGCGTTTCAGGCGCAGCAACTCAGAGCGCATCTCCGACGCGTGCTGATAACGGAGCTCGCGATCTTTCTCCAGGGCCCGCTCGATGATCCGTTCCAACTCGGCCGGCATGTCGGGATTCAATCGGATTGCCGGCGCCGGTGCGCGGTTGAGGATGGCGTCGAAAATCAGCGGCGTGCTTTCTCCGCGGAAAGGCAACGTCCCGGTCGCCATTTCGTAAAGCACCGCGCCAAAGGAAAACAGGTCCGTCCGAGCATCCAGCTCCTTGCCTTTGGCCTGCTCCGGCGACATGTAGGCAACGGTGCCCAGCGTCGCGCCCGGACTGGTCAGGTGGTCGGCATCGGAGGCCAGCCCGGTCGCGGTTTGTCCGCTGGCCGCGACCTTTGCCGTGACCTTTGCCAACCCAAAGTCGAGGACCTTGGCGTGGCCGCGCCGGCTCACCAGGATGTTTGCAGGCTTGATGTCGCGATGGATGATGCCTTCGCTGTGCGCGGCGTCCAGCGCGTCGGCAATCTCGGCACTCAAGTCCAGCAGCAGCTCAATCTCCAGTGGCTTGCCCACGATGAGATGCTTCAGGGTTACACCATCGAGAAACTCCATGGCGATGAAAGCCCGGCCGTTTTCCTCGCCGATGTCGTAGATCGTGCAGATGTTGGGATGGTTCAGCGCCGATGCAGCTTTGGCCTCACGCCGGAATCGTTCCAGAGCCTCGCGATCCTGGGCCAGGTCTTCAGGCAGGAATTTAAGGGCAACGAAGCGGTCGAGCCGTATGTCCTCGGCCTTGTAGACCACTCCCATACCGCCCGCGCCCAGCTTCTCGAGGATGCGGTAATGCGAGATGGTCTGGCCGATCATTGGCAGCGAATCTTACTTTGGGGGGAACCGGCAAGTCAATGAAGACCGGGAGGTTGTTGGCGTCTCAGGCTAATCGTTGACCTAGAATCGCCGTTACACTCATACCCGACCGGGTTCTGAGCGCGATGGCCTCCCCTGAAAAGAGCCGCAAGTTGTTCGAACAGAAGGGACCGACCTCGGTCCACTTTTCATGTGCTTGATGGTGACGGGAACCGTCATGCTCGACCTGTTCACAACAGTAATCATTGGACAGCCACCTCCCCAGCCGCCCATCATGGGCGAAACTACAACAGTCAGCAATGGCAATCCGATGTATGGGGCGATAACCGGCGTCGCACACTCATCTGGTATATGGGTCACAGACATGCTCGTCGTGGCCCGCTATGGTGACTGATGTGTAAGGAGAGCCCTTCATGAAACCCCGTCGCTTTGCTTGCGTTATCGCAATCGTCCTGGCCTATAGTGTGCTGGCCACGCAATCATTTGCCTGCACCGCTTTTCAACTCACATCCGGCGACGGATCGAAGGTCTATTTCCGGTCCATGGAGTTCGGCTTCCCATTCCACTCGAACGTTCTCATCATCCCGCGCGGCGCACAGTACACCGGCGCGAATCCCGACGGAAAACCGGGATTGAAGTGGAGCGCGAAGTATGGCGCCGTTGGACTCAATGC
>PLBD01000538.1 GCA_003135315.1 Acidobacteriaceae bacterium
TGCAGATGGCGAAGACCAGCGCGGCGCTGGCGCGGCTCGCGCGCGAGCGGCTGCCATTCATCTCGGTGATGACCGACCCGACCACCGGCGGAGTATCGGCGAGTCTTGCGATGCTGGGCGATCTGAACATCGCCGAGCCGCGCGCTCTGATCGGCTTCGCCGGCCCGCGTGTGATCCAGCAGACGGTGCGCGAGACGCTGCCGGAAGGCTTCCAGCGCAGCGAGTTCCTGCTGGAGCATGGGATGCTGGATGTCGTGGTGCGCCGTCACGAGTTGAAGGCGTACATATCGCGGGCGCTCGAATTCATGAAGGTGCGGGCGTCATAAGGGCGGCCGCTTCGAGAAGCCAGGCTTAATCAGAATTTCCCTCGAATGGAAGTCCCGGCGTGAAAATTCTTATTCTCACCACCGATCCGGAACTCGCCCTGCTGCGGCAGCACGTGCTGCAATCTGCCGGGCACGAGGTTGTGGCGATTAGCAGCGAGAGGGAAGTTCTGGAAGCGGTAGAAAAAGAGCTGCCGTTCGATGTGGCGTTGATCTGCCACCACTTGCCCGACGCTACCGCTCGCAAGATCATCCGCATCTTCCGCGACGAAAAACGGGAGGGCAAGGTGATTTACATCGCGCACATCTACGGCGAATGGCCCGAGGTGGAAGCCGACCGCTACGTGGTCGGCGCCGACGGCCCCGAAGCCCTGCTTCGCGTGATCGCGGAAACCGGACCGAACGCCGCAGCCTAGTTACCTTGCCGAAACACCCGGCTGAAAGATGCCGAATAAATTGTCCCCCTCCGATTTCTGCTGCGCTAAAGTGAAAATCGTGTTACAAACGATGCACAACTTCCGTTGCACCGTCTAATCGAGTAGCGGAAGGGCATGAGATCGAGTACGGGCCGGCGCCAGCTGCCGGGTGGGGGAGGTGCCACATGGATCTGATTACGATCGCTGTGGTAAGCATTATCGTTGTGAGTTACGTGATTGGTTCCCTGACCAGCTCGGTGGAAACCGAGCAGAAACTGCCGCACCGTTACTAAGCAGCAGCGCAAGATCCTTAAAGGCGCGGAAGAAGCCCACCAGCTTCCCGCGCCTTTGTTTTGCCCGCCAGTCGGCCGAGCCTCGCGACGGCTGAATTGTCAGCTAGAATCAAGCCTGCATCTGCGATTTGAGAGCGTCCCATGACTCATGCCTGGCACGACATCTCCCCCGGCGAAAAACTGCCGCTGGAGTTCTACACCGTCATCGAGATTCCCTACGGCTCGAACGTGAAGTACGAGCTCGATAAAGGGAGCGGCCTCATCAAACTGGACCGCGTGCTGTACTCCGCCGTATATTATCCCGCGAACTACGGCTTCATCCCGCAGACGCTGGCCGAAGACGGCGATCCGCTCGACGTTCTGGTGCTGTGCCAGCAACCGGTGGTGCCGCTGACGTTGATCTACGCGCGCGCCATCGGCCTGATGACCATGATCGATTCCGGCAAGCGCGATCACAAGATCATCTCCATCGCTACCGAGGACCCGGAGTTCAACAGCTACCGCGAAGCCTCCGAGATGCCGGAGCACCGTCTGGCCATGCTGCGGCGCTTCTTCCTCGACTACAAGCAACTGGAAAAGAAAGCCGTAGAAGTTGACGAGATTTTACCCGCGAAGGACGCGCTTCCCGTCATTGAGGATGCGCTGGTCCGCTACAGCGAGCAGCGGCGCAAAGGCTTCGGCAAGGGACATTGAGAAGGCAGGCATGAAAATGCCCCGGCCGGCACAAGCAGTGGGTTCGTGCTGTAGTCCGGCCGGGGCGTTATTGCAGTCCGTGCCGCCCCGCTACGGCAAGGTCGGCGTGTACAAATCGCGCGCGCGATAGGTGCGGTACGACCACTGACTGGCCTGCAATTGGTAAACGATATTGCCGCTCATGTCGGTCTCATCTGACTCAGCCGCATCCGCCGGCAGATAGAGCAGTCCATTACCAAAACTGGCGAACAGCGGATCAGGAGGGGCAGCCAACAATTGCGCGCTTCCCAGGGCCACAGAATACTGGCCAAGATCGGCGAGAAGTTGAATGTAGACCGTGCGTTGCGGCTCAGCCACCGACAACACCATGCCCCGGCTATTTCCACTGCCGCACTCTTTATGGCGGGTATTGCCATCATCGAATACGGTGAAGGTTTCGGTGAAGCCAGATTGCGCCTGAAATGCCGCATCATGCTGGTGGGTGAACCAGGGAAAGACCTGGGGATCGCCGCATCCGTTTTGAGGAGGATTCAGGACGGTGAAGTCGCCATAAGGTCCCATCCGCCATAACACCTTGCCGTCTCCCTGCCCATTGTCGTAATTCACCTTGAGCACCCAATCCTGGTTGCGCTCGGAGAGCAGGATATTCCCGTCGGAGGTGAGTTGGGCGGCGTTGGCGTGGGTCCAGTCGTTGGCGGTGACGAAATTCTGGTTGAACGGCGGGCAGCCTTCCACCAGGTGATAACACAAGTCATCGAGGGTGGCTTCGCGGCTCAGGTCCTGGTTGGCGAACGAATCCCAGGCCCACAGCAGTTGCATGTTGCGGTCAAGGACGAGGATCACGTCGCCCAGAATGTCCACCGGGTCCTGCTGCGTGCCGCCCTGATACACGGTAGAGGTTTCATCGTGGGAGCCCAGCATCAGGATGTTGCCGTTGGGCAGGCGCCGGGTCTCGTGGTTGTTGAGTCCGGT
>PLBD01000331.1 GCA_003135315.1 Acidobacteriaceae bacterium
GATGCCAATGTGCAATTCGATGACACTCTCCTGTTGATCGAGCCCGAGGCTGCGCGCCGATATGAAGCGGACCTGTCCGTAAGTCTGAAGCCAGGTGCCGGCCTCGTCGACGGGGTCACTCCTCAACCGACCGGGGTGCCTGGTCAGTCTGCTTTGTTCCAGCCCCCGGTGGGCGCACCGGACGCCGTTGCAACAATGGGCTCAGGAAAACCAAAATCTTTCTATGGCTCGGTCGAAGTAAGCCCGGCGACCGCGAAGATGCGACTGGTGCAACTGGCAGAAGAAATTATCAGCAATCTTGTGGCTGATCCTCTGGCAGAGCTCAAGATCACGGTGGAAATTAACGCCAATTTTCCCAATGGCGCGACTGACCAGATCAAGCGCGCGGTATCTGAGAATGCAAAGAGCCTAGGATTCAAAACCTCGACGTGGGAGTGAGATATCCAAGATTTTCCCCGGTAGCGCTGTGTTCATCAAGGTCTTCCTTCCCGGTGAAAAGCTCACACCGAGATGAGGAAGGCGTCGGCACATTCGTAGTGCCAGTTTGTCCTTGTGCTTGTTTCAAACTTTTCGAGAACGCAGCCTGGTGCTTGCGGCGCCCGCCCGGAGTTGTAAAACACCCTCCTCTCACTAGTTATCTCACCTGTCAGCGAGCAGAACAGTGGAAGGTAATCCTTGCCGCCAAGGAAAACGATCTCCTCCTTTGTGTCATCAGGCAGCATGCGAAAATCTTGGTAGCACTCTGATTTTCTACGGCGCTTGTATCCTTGCGCACTCGGGCTGTAGGTAATGTCGTAATACGGCGTCAGAAAATCCGCCCGGATCAGGCCCCAGCCTGCCGACAGAATATAGACTTTCTGACGACCAAATCGCTCTACGAGGCGCCCCTACATTTGGTTCTGATAGAGCTGATACGCGGGATAGAGACGGAGCGGGTTATCGCCGGCTCTCTCGTTGTATTCCAGCAGCACATCTCTCCATGACTTCCCGCTGCCGGACAAATCATCCGGCCGGGCATATATAGCCGTGCTGTCGACCGGGGCGGATTCAGGCTCGGCGACAAAACCAACCGGCCTGCTGCCAGCCGACACCCGCCGTCCGGCATTAGGTCGTTTGGTCGCGGCACACTGGATGACGACGATCATGACAGCCCGCCCGTTCCTGATGCCAGCCGGTCTAGTTCATCGAGAAAAGCAGGATCATAGTTTTCATCGACATGATTCGAATTCCAGAGCCCCGAAATTCTTACCCGTTCCCTGTTGCAGTGGTGCCCGAGCCAAGTCTCCGATGGCGGATCGAGCGGAGGCCTATTGTAGTTGCTGAGCAGGGCTATCGAGTTCCTCTCGATATAGCCGCGGCGGCTTTGTGGCCCGGCTTCATCTCCAACCGAGAGCCACAGAAACGGCATCTTCCCGATGACTTGGCTGACTTCGTACTCCAAAGCGCGTTCGTTATTTCTCACGTCACCGTTCGTGGTGTTTCCATCGCCCCAGGTCGGAAAATCACTCCCGTCGCGATCTATCAAAGCCGTGCCGACAATGAGTCTGAAGATCGAGCCCCTGTGATTGCCGCCGCCGGTGCGTGGCGGGCCTTTGTGCTGGGATAGACGCGTCCAGAGTTTAGTACCGGCCCCCGCTTTCAGGGCGTGCGTTCCGATTCTGACCATCCTCGGGCCGTTCCCCGTATCCGTCCTGCTCTCGCCGAGTTCCCGAAAGAAGTACACGCCTCGCTCAGGCCAGCCCGTACGGCCAGAACAATCTGCAAGCCTGCGCGCACCGCCGATCCTCCTCTCGTGCTCGTCCAGTATTGAGTAGAACCTTGCCAGATGTTCAAGTCGTTCGTTGCTCATGTTTTCTTTCGCCCGTTCCTGTCCGAACTTACGGGATGTGCGTTCGAACGGCAGAGTCGAGCCGCCGGTGAATCAGGGATATCGTTGTCAGAATGTCGAGTGCGTCCTGCTCTGTGATGTTCCAGTGAATCTTTGGAGCATGCGCTGTGGTGTTGCGGAACGCCCCAAATAATCCTTTAATGAGATTCATCAGACCGGAATGCTCGTTGCGCTCGCTTTCGGTCCGCAGGGAATTGAAGGCAAGGCGCGGACAGCCGGCCTTCCCGATGCCCAGAGCTTCATCAACCAGTTGAGAACCGTCCGAGCCCAGCCCGGTTTTCTGACGTAGCTTTTCCGCAATGCTCTTCGCCGCCTCAAATACCGCATGGAAGTAATTGTCGACGAGAAGTTCTGCGCGGCAGAAATTCAGCACGTCAGCATGTACCTTCCGCTCGACAAGCGCCTTCCGAAGGGCGCTCGCCATCGCCTCCGCCTCCGTCAGTGTCCGCGCGGTTGTAACCGGACGCAGTCTGCCGTCCTCGCCGAGGGAAAGACCGCTGAAGGCCAGAACGCCGTTGAGCTTTGCTCTTTCCGATTCAAAGTAGTCCCGGTGGCCCACGTGGCGCACCGGATTCATGACATGAGTGACAAATCCCAGGATGTTGTTGGCACAACCATCGGAGTTTTGCTTCGCGGCGAGCGCCGCATAGAGGCGATGCCGCTTGGTCATCTGCGGTATCGGATCAGGAAATCCGTATTCCCGCAAGAACCGTCCGATCTCGGACCCGGTCAGTCCAGTGCTCGTATCCCCGAGAATATCGGAGAGCGCCTGCAGATTAGGTTCGTCGAATTTCGGTATCGCGGCCACGCAAAAAACTCCCTATGATTAATTCGCTTTTGATTATGGCGATGTTAGGCGCCAAACTCGCGGTCGGTAAGATCGACAGGTAACCTGATACTCCGCTGTCCTGTTTTCGCCGTGTTCGCTGATCTCTTTCATCTTCCAGTTTTAAGATCTATTCGCTGTCGCCCGCTTTCGCAAGCTCACGATCGACTTCTTCCGCCCCTCCGGGATCTTGTCTATGGCTGATTCGGCTAACTGGACTCAAATCAATTTGTAGCTCTGCTACGACCCCGGCGCGCTGGTCTTCGGGAATCTGGGCCAGTAGATATGTAATCAAGTCCTCCTGCCGGCTCTGGCCGAAGACCATGCGGTAGATCGCCAGCGCACGGCGCAGTCCGTACAGGCGTTCTACCTCACGGCTGAACGGCAACGCGGGGACATGCCGCTCGATCTTTGCCTCGCCGGGAAACAGCCAGTAAGGCACAAGATCATTTTCCTGCACCGGCCGCCCGGTGCGACCCATCTCAAAAGCAGTCTCCCACACATCCGGGTCGCCGTCGCGCAAAGCATTGGCCGCAAACGCCGCCGCGACATTCTTGCGGACGGCGTGTCCTTTATAGCGATGTATGCGGCCTTCACGCTGTTCCAGATCGACGGGGTTCGACGGCAGGTTCCAGTGGGTGACGGCGTGACAGTAATGGTGAAAATCAAGACCCTCCTGCCCGACCGAGGTTGAAACCAGCACAAACGGCCAGAATGGCGAGTTGAACGCCGCGCGCACGCGCTCCTTGCGTGTTGCCGGAGACGAGCCATCGAAGACGAGTGGCGCTTCTTCGTCCGAGCGGTCATCACCAAAACGCATGGCGAAGCGAAGACGCATCGGGTCAGTCTTGATGTCTATTTCGCGGGCATAGCGTGGCGCCGTGACTTCATCGATGCGCAGCGATGCAGCGCGGATTGTGAGCGCCGCAATGAGTTCCGCGCCGATCTTATCCGCGATCACCACTGGCGACAGCGCGACAACACCGAGCGACTCCCGGAGCAGATGCGCGTATTCATCGAGCACGGCCTGGAGCCCGCCAGCATGCGCGTATTCCAGAACACGTTCCCAGTAAGGCTCGCCTCGAAACTCCGTGCGGACCGCCTCGATGACCTCAGCATGATTGAAAAGGCTGAGAAACGCTCTTCCCGAACGTGCCGCGATATCACGCAGAGGCAGGCACGTCGCGGGGTCCGTGCGGCTTGCGCGCGCGTAGGCGCGCATCGCGGCCGTCGCAGGAGCGGCTGAGGCCGCGAGAGCCAGAACATTGAAAAGATCGTCCGGGGGCGTGCCGAGATGGTCTTTTCCGCTGCGAACGGAGTTGAGGGTCTGCTTCGCATGTTCGACATGGCTGGACCAGCCGTCATCTTCGTCGCCCGCTTCCGTGCCCGCCCATGTCTGCGCCAGCTCCGCGCGCTCCCACCATTCTTCCGCCGCGGCCGGGAATTCCGCGTAGTCTAGCAGCATCGGCGCAAGCCAGTACCAGCGATCATCGGTGCCGGTCGTGGGCTCTTGAGCGATCCCGGCCTTCTCAATCAAGCCCTTTATGCGAACGGCGAACTGCGCGAGCACCTCTGTCGCAGTCAGACGCGCACCCCGCGCTAACTCTCGCGGGTCGCAGTCACGTGCAAACGCAAGACAGGGGTAGATGAGCAAGAGCACGGGCAGACCGGTGAGCCGTTCGTCGGATATCGTAAAGCGCAACAATCCGCGCTGCTTTTTCCAGTCGTCCTGCGTCAACTGGGCACGGGGATGGGCTGCCCGCATCATGCGCCGCTCCGCTTCGTACGAAACGAGCGACGCGACGGCGCGTGGAACCATGTGCCAGGCGGAAAAGACGAGCCGTTTTGTTNNCACTGGCCAATTCAGGCGCGGCAAAGGGACCCTCAGGAGCGTAGTAGCCAAGCGACGGCGGCATCCAGAGCAGCCGCCACATTCCGCGATCGACGGTTTCAGAGAGCAATTCGCGCAGACGCGGATTCGCGGGCTCAATCGGCTTGTAGGTGCGCGCGCAGTCCAGATCGAGAAATGTCTCCGGGAACTGCCGCACTAAGCCCACCATCTTGTCTTTTTCGGGCGCGTCCTTGAAGGCCCGCTTCAGGGCATAGTTATCCATGAAATTGAACAGATACGGCGCCGACTTCCAATATTCGAC
>PLBD01000071.1 GCA_003135315.1 Acidobacteriaceae bacterium
GCGGATCGTAGTAGGCGTTGACCGTGGGCGGCGTCATCATCCACTCGCCCTTGTCCACCGGCTTGCCAATCTTGGCCAAGTCGCGTGCTGTTTCAAACTCGTGCACCCGCATTGCGTTGCCCAGTGGGTCGCCGCGCACAATCTCCAGCTTGAAATAGTCGCGCCACTTGTCGGGATAGCCGATCTTGGGATTGAAGGTGCTCAGCTTGAGCAACGCCTTCTGCTTGGTCTCCGGACCCATCCAATCCAGTCCCTGGATGGTGAAACCCATGGCGGCGAGGATGTTCTTGACCATCTCCTGCACGCGGGCCTTGGCCTCCGGCGGGAAGTAGCGCTTGACGTACTCCTGTCCAAAGGCCTCGCCCAGCAACTGGTCTTCCTGCTCCACGCAGCGCTTCCAGCGCGGCTTGATCTCCTTGGTGCCGGCCAGGTAGGCGCTGTTGAAGCGGTAATCCTCTTCCACAAAAGGCGCGGAGAGCGCTCCGGCCGCATCGGCCAGCACGTGCCACTTCAGGTAGATTTTCCAGTCCGCCAGAGGAAGCTCGAAGTACTGGCGGTCGAATTCGGCGAGGAACTTGGGCTGATCCACGTTCAGGTCGGCCGTGGAGATCTGCGCCCCTTTGAAGTAGGCGGCCCAGTCAAAGTGCGGAGCCATCTGGCTGAGCTCGCTGAATTTAACCTTGTGGTCGGTGGCCGCTGGGTCGCGCATTTCGACGTTATCAAGCGTCGCCTTGGCCATTGCCGTTTCCATGGTCATCACCGTGGCGGCCATCTTCTTGGCCTCCTCGGGTGTGCGGCCGGCCAGCTCGAACATCTTCTGCACATGCTGCAGGTAACGCTCGCGGATCTCCTTCGATTTGGGGTCGTCCTTGGTGTAGTAATCGCGATCGGGAAGGCCCAGGCCGTCCTGAGACAGTCCTACGATCATGGCGTCGGAGTTGTCGGGATCCTGCTGGGAGCCGCTGCCGAAGAGCATCGTCTCGCCTTCGATGTGTAGGTGAGCCATCAGGGGAGCCAACTCGCGAGCGTTCTGGAGTCCCTGGATCTCGACCAATGCCGGCCAGATGGGCTTGGCGCCCCGTTGTTCGATCTTGGACTCATCCATGCAGGCGGCATAGTAGTCGCCGATCTTCTGGGTGACGGCGTCGCGGTCCTGCGCCGCTGCAGCGTGCTCAAGAATGCCGCGCAGGTAGGCGAGATTATCTTCATAGAGCTTGCCGTAAACGCTCCAGGAGGTCTGGTCGGGAGGAATGGGATTGTTCTTCTGCCAGCCGCCGCAGGAGTAGGCGTAGAAGTCAACGCAGGGATCGACGGAGCGGTCCATGGCGGTGACGTCAAGGCTGGGCGTATAGGGCATGGCGGGCTCGACGTACATCTGCGTCTGGGGCGGAGAAGCAGCGGAAGCGCCGGCCTGCGCGTTGGATTGCTGAGCTCCGGCCAGGCCGGCAACTATCAGCGACAATACAAGCAGAGTTAGCCCAATGCGCACGACCGATTCCCCAAAGACCGGAGAATAGCAGAGCCAGCCGTAAGGATGCGAGCAGCGCCGCGGTTCAAGTGGCAGCGCAGCCTCGGCTTGAGGTATTGAGTGAGCTGACGTAGCACTACTCCGAGCATGGAAGCGTAGTTTCCATCCCGATTTGAGAACAAATGCAGAGCAAAAAGAGCTTGCAATTGGTTATGATTCAGTTACTCTGCTACCCTATATACACTTTGCGGTCGCCCATGGTTCGTGGTGTCGTGCGAGCGGTTGATATATATGGGAAGTTACGCTCAGCGTGGCCGGCCGATCCCCCAAGTGGCCTAAAACCAGCTTCTGCCGAATTGACGAGGAGATCCATGAAAGGGCTGAAACCTTTCCAGTCATTGCTATTGGGAATTTTGATGTGCGCGATACTAAGCGGTTGCGCCGGCAGTACTCCGCAGAACGGACCCGGCGCCCTGAACATCGCGCAGTTTGCCTTATCCCAAGGTGTTCCCGGAATTGCCTACAAACAGTTGTTGATCGCGAGCGGCGGCAAAACGCCCTACACATGGACGATCAGCCAGGGCAGTCTGCCTCCCGGCTTGAGCTTAACCAGCGACGGAATTATAAGCGGCACGCCCACGACGGTTGGAAATTACAACTTCACCGCCATGGTCGTCGACTCGCAGACACCGACTAAGGCCGTGGACACGGCGGCCTTGAGCATCACGATCAACCCGCCGCTCTCGCTGCTGAGCACGCCGCTGGGCAGTGGAATTGTGGGGGCCAATTACGCGTCGACGCTTAGCGCCAGCAACGGCGTCACGCCTTACACCTATTCTGTCGCGTTTGGCAGCTTGCCGCCCTGTACACCAAATCCGCCGTGCAGCCCGAACCTGACCCTGACCACGGGCCCGACGCCGGTAGGAGGGGGAGCGAACGCTGCAACCATCGGCGGGCTGGTTCAGCTCAGCAATGGTCAATACTCGGCTGAGTCGCCGACGCAGGCGGGAGTCTTCAACTTTACAATCCAGGCGACCGACTCGATCGGAGAGGTTGCCACCGCCCCCTATTCGATAACGGTCACCGCCTCTCTGCAAGGAAACTACGCCATGACCTTCAGCGGTTTCGCCCACGGGCAGCCGTTCTACCTGGTAGGCGAGATTACCGCAAGCGGCGGCACGGTCATGCCGAATGGCAGCATCGTGGGCGCGGTAACCGGCGTGATCGACCAGAATGGTCCCAACGGAGTGTCTACGGCTGTACCGATCACCGGATCGTTCAGCCTTCCTCTCAGCAGCAACCTGGGCACACTAACTCTAGAATCAACGGCGCTGGGCAGGTATGTGTACAGTATCGCTGCCTCAACCGTAAGCGATTCCGCACTGGTCCTGGTCAATGATCACATGTACGGCTCCGGCGTGCTGAAGAAACAGCCGCCGGTACTGGCGCTTCCCAGTAATGGCGCCAGTTACAGCTTTGGGTTCTCCGGCAACGATACGGGCGGCAATCGCACGGCGGGCGCCGGCACATTCTCCATCAGTCCCTCGTTGGCAGTGACCGGTGGAGAAGAGGACACGAACGACAACGGCACCTGGTCACAGGGGGCAATCCCAATCCGAAGTGGAGGTCTCGCGCCGGACCCGAACAACCCCGGCCGAGGAGTTGCCACTTTGACGACCGACGCAGGCACAGCCACATACGCCTTCTACATCNNTAGTGGGAGTGGAGATCGACACGGGCGGGCCGATGACGATCGCCGATATCCAGCAGCAGTCCTCCATCGGCATAACCGGACAGCTGAACCTGTGCAAGGCAGGTTCAACCTGCCAGAGCGTGGTGGAAATGAATGGGGTGTCGACGGGCGGCACACCCGTACCGATCGCGGCCGTGGGAGTTGTGGCGTATGACGGCAGCGGAAACATCGCGGGGCCCGGCGGACTGCCGGGATACTATACCGACCAGAGCGTGGGTGGAACCTACAGCCCGGTCAGCTATGCGAACGGGACCTATGCGACTGACTCGCTCGGACGTGTGACGGTCAATCTCCAGGGCGCTCCCAGCCAGCCGGTGTGGTACCTGGTGGGTTCGGGCACGGCGTACGCGGTGGGTACGGACGCCACGGTCATGTCGGGCACGATCCAAGTCCAGACGATTCCCGCCAGCGGCTCCTTCGGCGTACAGAACTTCCTCGGTTCCTACCTGGGCGGGACGATTACGCCGGTGCTGCCGACGGTGACCAATGAAATTGACGTGGCCTTCACGCCGCCGCCGGGAGGAGTCTTCGCCCAAGAGTACGAGAGCAACGGACCCAATGGCGTGGTCCTGGCGCCGCCGGCATTCAACGGCGCGTATAACATCGATCCCACGTACGGAGCGCCTTACGGGAGATTCGCGGTTTGCGCACCGAACACGACGGATTACTGCACCTCGTTCACGTACGATCCCAACAATCCGCCGGTCTATATTGTCTACATTCTCGGAGCTGGTTCGGCGGGAGTGACTGGCGGCGGCAAGACCGGGCTGGGCGGGGTGAACCTCGGTCTGGTGCAGTCGAGCGGAGATGCCGTCACCGATCCCAACCCCAGAGTGAGCGTGTACGGGCGGTAGGGAAGGCGAGAGTCAACAAAATCTTACTGGTAGGATTCGTCTTACCGGTAAGATTATTGCCGCCAGCCTTTCGAGCTTCTCGCACTGCCGAGGCACCTTTATGGACGACTGCCTTTTCTGCAAGATCATCGCCGGAAAAATCCCCTCGAAGAAGGTCTACGAGGATGACAAGGTCTTCGTCTTCGAAGACATCAATCCCAAAGCTCCGACCCACGTGCTCATCATTCCCAAGCAGCACGTTGTTGGCCTGAAGGAAGCCACCGCCGAGGACGCCGAGATCATCGGCTACAGCCAGCTGATCGCGGCGAAGATCGCGCGCGAGCGCGGCATCGAAGACGGATACCGCACCGTGTACAACGTCGGCCCGCGGTCGGGGCAGTCGGTGTTTCACCTGCACCTGCACATGCTCGGGGGGCGGGATTTGACGTGGCCGCCGGGGTAGGCTGGTGGCTAGTGCCGTGGGATAAGGATGTGAGAAGGCTCCTGGTCGCCAATCAGCTGGAGACAACTCAGCTAAATCTACTGCTATCAACTTCTTGAACCGTAATCTAAAATTAAGTTGACTGTCTTCCCCGGTTCCCTCAGGATTCGATTGCAAAGCTGAGGAGGACTTCAATAATGACGGACCGTCGGGGAAGGACTGATTCCCTTTTCGCGATCAACTTGCCACTCGGAACGATTCCATGGGTCCTGGCTGCCATCTTTGCAGCTGCGATCATGTCAGTACCGGTAATCCAGGCGCAGACCATCACCGTCCTGCACTCGTTCCGTGTCGGATCCTCGCCGATTGCCGGTGTGACGCTGGATCGGGCAGGGAATCTCTACGGCACGACAGTACAGGGCGACCCTAGTACCGTGTTCAAGCTCTCGCGCGCCGGAAGCGGATGGATTTTGAGCACCCTCTACACCTTCGATCATCCCAATGACCCGACCGATGTCTACGCCGGAATGGTCTTTGGCCCGGACGGCCTGCTTTACGGCACTTCGTACGAAGGCGGGCAGTTCAATCTGGGAGCCGTGTTCTCGCTTCAGCCGCCGGCTACAGCCTGCAAGAGCGTCTCTTGCCCGTGGACCTTGACTGTCCTCCACAGTTTTGACGGTAGCGATGGCACTCACCCCTATTACGGCAATCTCGTCTTCGATTCGGCCGGCAACATTTACGGCACAACCTACGCCGGCGGCGCGCATGTGCGGGGAACGGTGTTCAAGCTGACGCGCAGTAACGGCTGGGCAGAGAGTGTGCTCTACAGCTTCACCGGTGGCAGCGACGGCGGGTCTCCAGAGAACGGCGTGGCCTTCGATAGCGCCGGCAATCTTTACGGCACGACCAACGTAGGCGGTAGCTATGGCTATGGCACGGTCTACCAGCTCTCGCCTTCCGGCTCGGGTTGGACGGAAACCACGCTCTATGCCTTTACCGGCGGCGACGATGGCGCCACCCCGATTGGCGGCGTTGCCGTCGACGCGCAGGGCAATCTTTACGGCACCGCGTCGAGCGGCGGATCGGGCGAGGTCGGAACCGCGTGGGAGCTTTCACCCTCCAGCGGGGGTTGGGCCTTCACCCTTTTGCACTCGTTCTCAGGACGGTCATACCCGGGACCGTTTGCTACCCCGACGCTTGATGCGGCAGGCAACGTCTACGGGACAAACGAGTCCGACGGCGGAGGATTCGGCAGTGTGTTCAAGCTGACGCCCACAGGTGGCGGATGGACCTACACATCGTACGATTTCGACCAAAGCGACGGCCAGTACCCAGCATGCAGCGTAGCCCTGGATGCAAATGGCAATCTCTATGGCACCACCCCGCTCGGCGGAGTTGGGGATAATGGAGTGGTGTGGGAGATCACGCCGTAGCGGGCAAGTAGTCGGCTAACCCGCGACAAACTCCCGCTTACTTGGTGATAAATCCCCTCTCACCCCCTGCGGAAGCTTTGGACGCGGACGCCCCAGATCTCGCGCTCTTCGAAACCTGGGGCACACTTCCTCTTAACATCGCGCCGGCTTCTATTGCGCCAGATAGCGCGCCACCGCGAAGTTATTTACGACGTCATCTCGCTGCGGAACAGCGGAATTTCCGGCCGCGACGATCTTGCCGTCACTCTGTATGGCCAGCGCGCTGACGGACGAGATATTGCTCTGTCCGACGGTGGTAATGACGATTCCGTTCGTACCGAAGTTGGTGTCCAGTTGTCCCGTCGTCGTATAGCGGGCCAACGCCAAGGATGCGGAAACCAATTGGGTCGGCGGCACGTAAGCGTTGAACGATGCAAAGCCTGCCACTCCCGCCACTACAATCTCGCCGTTGGATTGAACGGCGAGCGCGAAGGCCCCGCTATAGGGGAATGAGCTGCCAAATCCGGTGATGACGCCGCCGCCAGTACCGAGACCGACCCCAGGATGAAAGGTCGTATCAAGGCTTCCATTTGCGTTGTAACGCACCACGCCGAAGCCTGTCAGGTTGTTGATGTACATTCGCCCGTCGTAGAGAACGTTGCTCAGTCCGCTGGTGATCGTCCCGGCTACAACGATTTTGCCGTTGCTTTGAAGCGCAATGCCCGCCGCCGAGGCCACGCACGATGCTTGTCCCGAGACTACGAAGGTCGCATCCAGAGTGCCATTGGTGTTGTAGCGGGAAATCGAACCCGCGATTCCACTCGGCAGTGCGGGTGCCGTCTCGATTACGGTTTCAGTCCCTGCGCCCGTGGTAACCAAAATCTTGCCATCCGGCTGCAAGGCCATGCCGGTAACAACCAGGGAGTTCAGAATGGCAACCCCATTGGTGCCAAAAGTCGTATCCACCTGGCCCGTGCTGGTATAGCGGCCCATGAAGCCCCCGCCAGTCACCACAATGCTGCCATCGGCTTGCAGGACCATGGCATTGGTTGCTCCCGCCGCAGAATTAATCGAATTGGAGACGGCAAAGCCGTTGGTACCAAACGTGGTGTCAACGCTGCCGTCGGTGTTGAAACGGCCAACCGATCCCGCATTGAAAAAACTTCCTTCCGCCGCAGCCAAAATTTGTCCGTTGGGCTGGATGGCAATGCTGAACACGATGGCGCCGCCGGCGTTGCCGAAGTTGCTGGTGACGATGCCGCCCGTGCCGAAGGTGGTGTCGAGGGTGCCATTGGTATTCAGCCGGATCAGCGCGGCCTCACCTCCGCCAGTACTGAGCGCAACCGTGCCGCCGACGATGATTTTGCCGTCGCTTTGAATCGCGATGGCGTTGTCGGCCGCGGCAGGCTGGGTGAAGCTGGTGCTGAAGATGCCGCCGGTGCCAAATGTTGTATCCAGTGTGCCCGCCTGCGCGAACGCCAACGTTGAACCGGTGATTACGATGAGCATCGCCAGGATGCCGCAGGCGTAGCGTATGGGCGCAGTGGCTGGTGCGAGCCGGGAGATTGGCCGGGGGCAGTTGTCAGCGATTTCTCTCATCATCATCTTTTTTCTCCTCGCTTCTGTGGCTGGTGCGGGATGACCATAGCCGGTCGGGCTATGTTTGTTGCAAGCCGGCAGGATGTTGAGAAGTAGACAACGGGACGGCGGCGCCTTTGTCAACACTGTGTAACATTTTTGTCAACTCTGGCGTTAGTCCCGCGGCTGCAGGGCCCTGTCATGCTCCAAACCGAGATGACTTAACGAGATG
>PLBD01000471.1 GCA_003135315.1 Acidobacteriaceae bacterium
CATCTGGGGCGCGCAGCCGCAAGGTAACTGCATCTGGGCAGCGCAACCCCAGGCCAACGCAAATTGCATCTGGGCGGCGCAGCCGCATGCCAACTGCATCTGGGCAGCGCAACCCCAGGCCAACGCAAATTGCATCTGGGCGGCACAGCCTCAGCCCAACTGCATCTGGGCAGCGCAGCCCCAGGCGCCCACGATTTGGGCGGCACAGCCGGCTACCATTGTCGTTCACCACTTCATCCACGCCGCGCAACCGCAGCCCAACATGCAAACTCCGGCAACGTCGGAGGCCGATCGGCCGAGTTCGCAACCGCCTAAGGGAAAGGGCGCTGGCGGGACAACCTCGTAAGCTCCGATGAAAAGCGGCAGCCTCACCATCGTGGGCACCGGGATACGCAGCGTCGGCCAGCTCACGACCGAGTCCATCGTCTGCATACAGCAGGCGGACAAGGTCTTCTATATCGTCTCGGAGCCTATCGCCGACTCCCTGATTCTGCGACTCAACCCCTCCGCAGAATCCCTGCAGAAATACTATGTTCACGGTAAGCCCCGCCTGCAGACGTATCAGGACATCGTCGATCGCATCATGGAATCAGTACGGGACGGAAAACAAACCTGCGCAGCGTTCTACGGACATCCTGGCGTATTTGTGATGCCGTCGCATGCGGCCATTCGGCAAGCGCGAAGCGAAGGCTACGAGGCTCGGATGTTGCCGGGAATTTCCGCGGAAGATTGCCTGTTCGCCGACCTCGGGGTCGATCCGGCGGCCAGCGGGTGCCAGACGTACGATGCCACCGATTTTGTGATGCACCATCGCAGGCTCGATCCTTCGAGTGCTGTCATTCTCTGGCAAATCGGGGTCGTCGGCCATTGGACGTTTCAACAGACCGGCTACGCCAATTTAGGTCTGCCGCTTGTGCTCGAGAAACTATCGGAGTATTACCGCCCAAACCACACTGTAGTTGTGTATGAGGCTGCTGTGCTTCCCGGCTGTGAGCCTGTTATCCAGCCAGTGCCGCTCTCCCAACTGCCTTCTGCTACCCTCTCCCCTGGCTCGACCCTCTACATTCCCCCCGCGCAGGCTACGGCACCGGACCTCAATATGTACCAGAGGCTTGGGTTGCCGATTACCTTCTGATGGCCCGCTAGCATGTCGCGAACGGCTGGCGATGTCCGAAAACGGGGCTTGCCTTTAGCCAGAATGAGACTATAATTCGGCCACCGTCCCGGCGGTTACTGATGGTGGAGAGCCCAGGGCAAATTACCGTCTTGCTACAGCAGTGGCGTGAAGGCGACCGCACAGCTCAGGACAAGCTGTTCGAATCGCTGATGCCCGAGTTGCGCAAAATCGCAAGAGCTTGTTTTCGCGGCGAGCGTCCAGGACATACTCTTCAACCTACGGCACTTGTGAATGAGGCCTTCCTGCGTCTGGCCAAGGCCAAGAATATCGACTGGCAGGACCGGGGACATTTTCTGGCACTGTCGGCGCGCGTCATGCGCCGCTATCTTATCGATCACGCGCGCTCCCAACGCAGTGTTTTGTTTCTGCCCATAGAAGGGATACCTGAACGCATCCTGTCACACTCCACGCCCCTGGAGTTTGCCATCACGGTAGATTCGCTCCTCGATGAGATGGAACAGGATTCGCGGCAAAGGCGCGCGGTAGTCGAGTTGAAGTTTTTTCTCGGCCTCACCGACGAAGAAACCGCCGATGCTTTGGGTGTGCCCTTACGAACGGTGCAGCGAGATTGGTTCCGGGCCCGGCGCTGGTTATACGACCGTTTGAATCATCAGGAGCCATGCCAAGCAGTATCGAATGCGACGAGCGGGTAATTGATGTCGTCGCTGATGCTTTGCAAAAGCCGCCGGAAGAGCGTGAGCTCTTCGTGTCGGCGACATGCAATGGCGACGAAAAGCTCCGCCGCGCCGTGATGGATGCCCTCGCTGACGAGGACAAGATGGGGGCGTTCCTGTCGGCGCCGTGGATCGAGTTCACCCGGCTCAGCAGTCCCTTCGCGTGCGGCGAAATTGTCGCCGATCGCTTCGCGATTGTGCGCGAAATCGGCGAAGGCGGCATGGGCGTCGTCTACGAGGCGCTCGATCGCAAGCGCAACCTCAAAATCGCTATCAAGGCTGCCAAGCCCGGGTTTCAGCGGCTTCTGACGCCGGAGTTGGAGGGCGCGCTCAAGGTCCGCCACCCCAACATTTGTCTGGTAAACCAGATCCACACGGCTCAGACCCAGTTCGGCGAAATCGACTTCCTGAGCATGGAGTTCCTGGACGGCGAGACCCTCGCCGATCGCCTGGAACGGGTTGGCGCGCTGCCTGAGCCCACAGCCATGGCGATCGCACGCCAGCTCTGCCTCGGCCTCGCCGAGGCGCACCGCAGCGGCGTTATTCATCGCGACTTGAAGACCAGCAACGTGATCCTGGCGCAGAGTCCCGACGGAAGCACGCGCGCCGTCATTACCGACTTTGGGCTGGCGGGCAACAATTTCGATGCGGATGTATTCGCGGGCACACCGCAATATATCGCACCAGAAATCTGGCATGGCAAGCCTGCATCGCAGGCGTCGGACATTTACAGTCTGGGCGTGATTCTCCTCAGCCTGGTCAAGGCTGGGGACATAGACTGGCGGGCCGCCGAGGACGGCATGGGCGAAGTGCCGTCGCTGGATGAGCTGGAAGGCTTGTCTCACAGATGGGCGGCAACCATCGGACGCTGTCTCGATCCTTCTCCCGACAAGCGGCCAAAAGACGCGCTGGAGGTATTGGCCGGTTTGGAAAAACGGCGCTCCCGGCTGCTATTGCTGCTATTGATCCCTTTGCTCGCAGCATCCAGTCTGATTTCCCATCGTGTGCGCACCTGGGCCCACAATCTCATCTGGCCGCCGCCCGCTTTGCGGCTTGTGGTGCTCCCGCCCGCCGGCGCTGAATCGGGTACCATCCTCTCAGGCGGCACCTTGCAGGATGTCTCTCGCCGGCTCTCCAACCTGCGCAGCGGCGCGCGTTCGGTCGCCGTCATTTCGCCTGCCGATGCGAAAGACGTGGGAGTGCAGACTCCGGAACAGGCACGGAATACCCTGCACGCTACGCATGCGCTGGAAACCAGCGCCGTCAAACAGGGCGACGACACAGTCGTGCAGGGCTCGGTGATCGAGCTGGAAACGCAAACGCACGTGCGCGACTTCACCTTCCGCTACACGCCGGAAACCGTCGGCGCATTGCCCGGCGCCTTGGCGGGCGAAGTTTCCAGTGGATTGGGATTGGAGGGAGGACCCGCGGGGGAGGCTCTGTCGCCCGCGGCCACGGGCGCTTACGACCGCGGACTCAATTTGTCCCTGAACGCTCAGAAGACCGAAGAGGCGATACGCCAATTCCAGGACGCCGCGCGGCTCGATCCCCGTTCGGCGCTCCCGCTGGCGGCGCTGGTGGAAGCCGAGGCCCAACGCTTTTACGAGACGAAAGACGCGGCCCACATCGCGCGCGCACAGCAGTACCTGCAGACCGCGGAGAGCCTCAACCCCGATTCGATCAGCGTACACTTCGCTGCCGGAAGATTGTATGAAACCACCGGTAAGGTGGAGAAGGCGCTGGAGGAGCATCTGCGCGTGCAAAGCCTGGCGCCGTCCAATATCGAGGCGGCGCGGCGGGCCGCCTGGGACTATGACCATCTGGATATGCCCGAAAAAGCCCTGGCCGAGTATCGCCGGGCCATTGCGCTGGATCCTGCCTTCTTCGAGACGTACAGCTCTCTCGGGGGCTTCTACTATTACCGTGGCAACTATTCCGCAGCGGCGGAGCAGTGGCGCAAGACGACCGAGTTGGCGCCCGGCGCCTATTCCGCTTGGGCGTACCTGGGAGCCGCCCAGCAAGAGCTCGGAGACTATCCGGGAGCTGAGCAGGCCCTGCGCAAAGGCCTGCAACTGCGGGAGAGTCCCGAACTGTTGCAGAACATGGGCGCCCTGCTCTCGCAGCAGGGCCACGATTCCGAGGCGGTGCCCTATTACGAACGCGCCGCTGTCATGGAGCCAGGCGAGCATATCGTCTGGTTCAACCTGGGCGACTCCAACCGGCGCCTCGGACATAGAAAGGCGGCGCGAGAGAATTACCTGCGCGGCCTGACCCTCGCCGAGGCCCAGTTGCAGCAAAACCCCCAGAACGCTGTGGCCCGCTCCTTCGCCGGCTACTTCACGGCCCGGCTGGGCCAACGCGCTCGGGCGCTGGCCGAGACCGCCCAGGCGCTGCACACTTCGCCCAGTAACTCGTCGGTGCTCCGCCACGCCGTGCTCACCTATGAAGCGCTCCGACTTCGCCAGCGGGCCCTTGATTGCCTCATCGAAGCGACGCCGGAGTTTCTGCGCGACCTGGAGCGCGAGCCTGAACTGGCGGACTTTTGTCGTGACCCTCGCTTTCAACAGTTAGTAAGCAAATCTACAACTGGAGGTAAGTAACCATGGCCAAGCCAATCAAAGGCGGGAGCAAGAAGGAGCTCATCGCAGAGCTAAATCGTGTGAAACGCAATCTTGAGGCGAGTCACAAATCAGTTGCGCATGCCATCCGGCGGCTATACGTGATTGTCCCAGGGGAGCCCCAAGGGCCGCCCGGAAAGGGCATCGGACACCGCAAAGGCCTGGCGAAGTAAGGAACCGGTAAAAGGATTAAATTACTCGGTCCCATTTGCTCGGCTCCCTAAGGAACAACCTGTCGTAGCCCGTGAATGTCGCATTGGGTCCCAGGCGGTCAAGGATCACGCCGCCTGGCCATTTCTTGCGAAAGCAGGGTTGCGTCCGGACAGATTCCGGCAGCGGCTCTGAGTTTCCCGAAGGGATCGGGACGATCTGCTGCGCTTCCGACCGCCTATACACCGAAACCATAAAGAAGGTGGGATGACCTGTAGCGAAGAGCTCGCCAGGTTGCGCTACTTGGTTGCGGCAGCGAGAATCAGCGTTGAATCGTAGAAAGCGTTTTCTCTCTGCAATCCCCAGGGTTGTTTCGGGACCTCCGGCCGTGCGACCCGATTAGGTTTGCGGGGCGCTGATCACTGCGTGCGCGTGCTTGCGGAGTCGCACATTCGTGCACGATGCAACAGATGACGCATCCAATCGCCAGAGCGATCGCGGCAGCACATATCAGTTCGATACGCCAAAGCCACAGAATGTATTCAGGACTGATTAAGCGAAGTGGCATGCTTGGCTCCTTTCCGAGTGCATCACTTGACATGTCGGAACAATTACTTTGTCGTTTAGTTTGCGTGGCCTTGTCCTGAACTGCGGCAAGCGGTGCCGCTCATTGCTGCGCAACCGTCTAAATCTGGCCAACCTTTGCTTCTCCAGACGCAGGAGGCGATCCAGGAGCCTCACGTTCTGCAGAACGACGATGAATGGCGGCGTGTCGTGCAGTTCCACCATTCGCGGTGAGCGGTTTTCCGGCAGGCGGTTCGGTACTACATGGCGCCGAAACTTCAATTCCTCGGGATCGTAAGGCACGTCCGTGCGCCCAGTGCCGGGAGCTTCCATGGAGCGATGGTGCGAAGCCTTGCTGCCGATCAGGTCGATCCCATAGACTTGGCATCGCGCAGGGGTATCTCCTTCTGCCTGCGCCCGTGCATGCTCCTCATGGGAGACCGATGGTTCATCTTCACCTCGCAACCGTTGCACCGCCGCCATCAGCCGATAGCCACGCCGGGCAACCGTCTCGACGTACTTCGGTTCATCGGCCGAGTCTCCTAGCGCCTGCCGCAGCTTCTTAATCGCGGTATTAATGCTGTGGTCGAACTCGACTACGACGTCGTCGGACCAGAGCTTTCTTCGAATCTCTTCACGAGTAATAAGCTCGCCCTCGCGCTCCAGCAGCATGAGGAGAATCTGGAAAGGCTGTTCCTGCAGCCGGACGGTTTCGCCGGCGCCCCGCAGTTCCCCCGCGCGAAGGTCAAGTTCGAATGCCCCAAAGCGCACGTGCTGGGGCTGAGTATGGACTGCGTTAAGTTGGCGATTCGACGAGGTTTGAGACACACTTCCTCCTGCGTGATGCAAATTCACTGGACTGTGGGAGCGGTTTCGGCTGCCTTCCCTACTAGGTGGAAATCAAGCTTGCGAAGGGCCTCAGCATTCGCTGTCTGACATCACCCCTCTGCGTTTCTGCAATGGCTTCCTCTCGCCACAGGACAGATATGGGAGAAGTTCGCGCGCCGCTGGCAACATCGGACGGGTTTTCGCTGGAAGGCTGGGGCTTCGGGCTCGAATTCAAAATCAGGGTTAAGAAAGCCCCAAAGATCGTCGAGTTGACACGAGTCGGCGTTTTCATTGTGACCCCTTTGGTCGCGACTGGCGGCTGGAGCCACCCCAATCAACAAGACCAATGCGCTTATGCACGTTCTTGCGCTGTCACAATGGAAAGCGGTATTAGCCCAAGAACCCCGCCACTACCGCTGAAGAAAGTTCCTGCAGGTTCCTTGAAACGATCCACGCCGAATCAAAGTTCTTTCTTGTTCTGAGGTGGAATGTTCACTTTCTCGCAATGCTTCCGCTCGGAGGCGGCTCTAATTAAAGCCCGTCCCTTCAGTCACTCAGCCTGGATGACCCGAAGTTAACTTGCAAATCACCGCCAGTGCATTGTCCCCTGCGCCCTTCTGCGGCACACTCGCCGCATTCGTACACAGTGCTTGACCGCTGATAACGGCATTTTGGGCCCCAAGAATTCAACTTCGAAAANNAGACTTTGGTATTGCTTGCTTGCGTTCTGGCATTGGCTTTCAGCGCCAGCGCCCAGAATCAGATCAACTTCGCCAGCCTTCCGCTGGTAAGCACACCGACTCCTATGCCGAGGGGCTACTCTTCGCTCAATTGGAGCAACATCTTTTACGTAGATCCGGCTGAATGGTCCGGAGCCGGCCCTGGCTACAAGCTGGGCCCGATGCTTAACCAGGATGTCGCCTTCGTAGGGGAAAGCGGATGCCGGCTGCCGCCGGGGGGCCCCTGCTATGGCTCCATCAGCGTCAACTCGGGCGGCAATGGGATCAACAATCCGCTCAGCTTTCAGCCGGTCAGCGCAACCGTGGCCGCAGGCTTCGGTCCGACCAACGTCACCGTAATGGCTTACAACAACGGCAACTACGTGGGCTCCATGTTCTACAACGTGGGCAGCCAGATGCAGACGCTGAACTTCCCGTCTTCCTGGGGCAGCATCACGGAACTTACCTTCCAGACGGCTGGCGGCGAAGACCTAGTGTTCTACGACCTGCAGCTGTACTGGGTGGTCGGATGACGCTCTAGCCCGATACCCTTTTTGCTCAACCAAGGCCTCGCTCCCACGCTGCCAAACAAAATAACGCAAGAGGATTAGGAGTGAAATCCCCAGGCATGCGGATCTTTATACGTTTTCGGATCCTTAACTTAGTGCGGAGGAACAACATGAAATCCCTGATCGCAACTGCTTGCTTAACCCTTTGCCTGCTGACTTTAGTGGTCAGCGCCGGCGCGCAACAACAGCTCAACTTCGCCAATTTGCCGCTGGTCAACACTCCCACCCCCATGCCGAACGGCTATGGACAGCTCGACTGGGGCAACTTCTTTTACGTAAACCCGTACGGCTGGTCAGGTGCGGGGTCTGGCTACAAGCTAGGACCGCAAGGCGAGGACGTCGCTTTCCTGGGCGGGGAATATTGCCGAATTAATGGCTATACCTGTGTCGGTACCCTGACCGACTCCAGAGGCTTCGTGCCGGTAAGTGCACAAGTGGCCGGCGGCTTCGGCCCCGCGGTACTGACCGTGTCCGCCTATAACAACGGAACCTTCCTCGGTTCGGAAAACTACCAGCTGACTACCAATATCTCCACCTTGACCTTCCCATCTTCCTGGGGAATAGTCACCGAGGTCTCCATCCAGGCCAACGGCGAACCTGGGGATTGTGTGGTCTACAGCCTGACTCTGTACACTCTGGGCGGCTGAATCTGCGACTGCCTGCACTCGAACGGGGCGAGCTGCAAGCTTCGCCCCCTTTTCCAACTAACGGCCGCGGCCCGCTCCCAAGAAAATTGATATGAGGACGTCGGGCAGATACAGGTTGCTTATGGCCACGTCCTAGGGAGTACCTGCCTTAGAACGTACTATCGTACGTCTTGCCGAAGCCGCGGATGCTATCACGTTATGACGTGTTGCGATTCGGCGCTAGATCTTCCCTCGTGAATGCGTAGTCGACCGAGCAAGGAATGCGCAGCATTGTATTCAGCGGGCTCGCGGGCAGCCTTCTCGAACTATGCAGGCGGAGTCAGCGCCACCGCTGCCTCGGTCGTCAACAGCAGGAAGGCAAAAGTCTCCTGCAAGTACAAGGTGACGCTGGTGTCGGTATGGTTCAAATAGCCAATGGAGACATCCTGGCCTATGTGAAGGTCGAAGTCGCCGCCTCGCGTGGTGATTACAAAGGCTCCGCGAACGGCAGGCGCCCAGATGATCTTGTTGTCGACGAGCCGCTTGACGTGCTCCAGCACGGGATACCCCTGATCGCTGGTCTCCGCCAGCGCCGTGTAAACGTCGGCATCCAGCAGCACCGCATATGGGCCGTTGACGCCCTGAAGGCGCAAGCGGCTCAGTCCTTGAGCAATTGCGTCGGGATAGGAGCGCACATCAGACGGAAGTGCGATCGCCGGGTTGCTGGCTCCCTGCCGGACTCCAACGATTCCAGCCGCGGAATAGCCTTCAAAGATCGCGCCGTCCTCGGCATAGGCCAATCTGCGCGCGGCAATCTTAGCCGGCTGCCAGTCCGCGTCGTTGGCGCCGCGCTCGACATCGTCGATGGCCTGGCGATCCAACTCGAACGGAACCCGCAGCTCGACCAACTGCTTCACTTCGCGTTGCCGGGAGTGAATACCGTCGCCCGGAGTCGCGATCGGGAGCAAATGTCCGGTACCGACGGCTGATAGGCCTGGGCCTGCCGGGCCGTGCACGTCGACGACTCGGCGCCCTGCGAGGTGACGCTTGAAGGTGCGCGAAACTTCCTCTTCAATTTGTGCCCATGCGACCTCAGAAATGGGGGCAAGCTCTCGATGCAGGTTATTCATGAGGGATCTCTCCTTTTAGGGAACCAATACCGAGCGAACCATCGCTCACATTCATGGATGGAGCGTGTCCAGCCGGCAGCCCGGCGGAAGCTTCCGCACGCGCAGGCTGTTCCTCCGTCACGTTCTCCAGGAACGTCAGCGAAGGCACGAAAAACAGGTTTCCTGTCACCGCGCGACTGAAGTCGAGCAGCCGGTCGTAATTGCCCGGCGGACGGCCAAGAAACATGTTGTCCAGCATCTCTTCAATTGTGCTGGGCGAGCGGCTGTAGCCGATGAAGTACGTGCCGAACTCACCCTCTCCAACCCGGCCGAAGGGCATGTTGTCGCGAAGAATCTTGATCTCCTTGGCATCCTTGACAATGGTAGTGAGCGCGTTGTGCGCCGAGGTCGGCTTGACGGCGTCGTCCAGCTCGATGTTAGACAGTTTTGTGCGCCCGATGATTCGTTCCTGCGCCTCGGTCGTGAGCGTGTTCCATGCCGCCAGGTCATGCAGGTATTTCTGCACGATGACATAACTGCCATCGGCGAACGCGGGGTCCTCCTGGCCGATCACTACGGAGTCCGACGCTAGCTGGCCCGTCGGGTTCTCCGTGCCGTCGACGAAGCCGAGGAGATCGCGGTCGTCCAAGTATCGGAATCCGTGTACTTCGTCCGCGGGAGAAACGGCGGCGCCGAGCCGGGTCATGATCTGTGTCGCCAGCTCGAAGCACAAGTCCATGCGCTTTGCGCGGATGTGAAACAGCAAGTCTCCCGGAGTTGCGACGGCATGGCGGCTGCCTGCCTGAATTTCACGGAAAGGATGCAGTTCCGCCGGTCGCGGCGATCCAAACAGCCGGTCCCACGCTTCCGAGCCAAATCCCATGACGCAGGAGAGCCCGGCCTCAATGTCGCGAAATCCGACCGCTCGCAAGAGCGCGGACAAGTCGCCGCACAGAGCTCGCACCGCTGCGTAGTACCCGGCGCCGGGATTCAAGGTCACTACCAAAAAGATCGCGGCTGGTGTCAGCGGAGCGGCAACCGGTTGCGCTAAGCTGCTTGCCAATCCTGCCGTTGCTGGCGATCGTGTTGGATTGGACGTCATGGGGCGCAGTTCCTGCGGAGAACGAGTTTATCATCACTCCTGGACATGAATCGATGCAAGTCAACGGCTGTCCCGTCTCTCCCGCGCCGGCCGTGTTTCGCGACGGGTGCGCGGCAAGATTTGCGAGCACTGGGCGCTGAACCCGCACCCTACAGCGGTATACTATGGTGCCGTTTTTCAAGATCCGGAAGGAAACCCCGGCTCGAGCATCTGAGAGCAAACCGGAGGATACGGAATGGCGGTCAGCGTCACAATTGATGGAGCGGTCCAGATTGCGGTAGAAGGTGAGCGCCTGATTGACTTGGTCAACCGAGTGGGTGGCAAGGTTCCGCAGGTTTGCTATCACCCGCAACTTGGTCCCATCCAGACATGCGACACGTGCATGGTGGAAGTCAACGGGACCTTGACCAGGGCTTGTGCGACCACGGTGTCCGAAGGCATGAGCGTGGTGACAAGTTCCGCCAAGGCCAGTGCGGCACAGCGTGAGGCGTTCGATCGCATTCTCGGCAATCATCTGCTCTACTGCACGGTCTGCGATAACAACAACGGNNAACTGCACGGTCCACAACACCACAAAATTGTTGGGAATCGAACACCAGACAATCCCGTTCAAGCCCAAGCCTTACGAGGTCGACTACACCAACCCCTTCTACCGCTACGATCCCAACCAGTGCATTCTGTGCGGACGCTGCGTCGAGGCCTGCCAGGACCTCCAGGTGAACGAAACACTGTCCATTCGCTGGGAAGACGCTCATCCTCGGGTGCTGTGGGATGGCGGTTCGACCATTGGCGAGTCGAGCTGTGTTTCCTGCGGACATTGCGTCACGGTCTGCCCCTGCAATGCGCTGATGGAGAAATCCATGATCGGCCACGCGGGATTCATGACGGCCCTGCCCAAGCCCGCCTTGGACGGGATGATCGATGTCGTCAAGGGCGTTGAGCCGGACACCGGCTACACGTCGATTCTCAAGGTTTCGGAGATCGAAGCCGCCATGCGAGAGTCGCGCATCCGGCGCACTAAGACGGTCTGCACCTATTGCGGCGTGGGCTGTAGTTTCGACGTGTGGACGAAAGACCGCCAGATCCTCAAGGTTGAGCCGGGGAACGGTCCGACGAACGGCGTCTCTACTTGCATTAAGGGCAAGTTTGGCTGGGACTACGTTAACAGCGCCGATCGCCTGACGACGCCCCTGATACGCGAGGGGGACAAGTTCCGCGAGGCCACTTGGGACGAGGCGCTCGATCTGATTGCCCGCCGGTTCACGGAAATCAAGGCCAAGACCGGCCCGGACTCGCTGGCATTCATCTCGTCGTCTAAATGCACCAACGAAGAAAGCTNNTCATCATCGGCAGCAACACCGCCGAAAGCCATCCGGTGCTGGCGACACGCGTAAAGCGGGCGCACAAACTCCGCGGGCAAAAGCTCATCGTCTCTGACTTGCGGGCCCACGAAATGGCGCGGCGTGCCGACATCTTCCTTCATCCCCTGCCGGGAACCGATCTGGTATGGCTCTCGGCCATCACGCGCTACCTCCTCGAGAACGACATGGCACATGCCGGCTTCCTGAAAGAATGGGTCAACGGGGTCGAGGAATACAAGAAGAGCCTGGAGCCCTTCACCCTGGAGTTCGCCTCCCGCACTTGCGGTCTCCCGATCGATACCCTGAAGCAGGTGGCGCAAATGATCGCCGATGCCACCGGGGTTTGCGTCCTATGGGCGATGGGAGTAACTCAGCATTCCGCCGGCTCCGATACGTCCACGGCGATCTCAAACCTGTTGCTGGTGACCGGCAATTACAT
>PLBD01000033.1 GCA_003135315.1 Acidobacteriaceae bacterium
GCGATGAGCGCGCTCTTTTTTGGGTAACAATATAGGTGGCAACTCATCCATTGAGAGGTAGTGTCTAAGCAGCCGTGACAGGTTGCACGGAGTCAGGAAGCGCGTTTCTTCTTGGCGCGCCTCCTCTCGCTGGCGTGCTTGAGTCGCTCTTCCTTCTTCAATAAATCAGCCTTAGACACCCTGAGAACCATGCTGAGCGCATTGCTCAGTCGTTCTGCTGGCGTGTCGCCGGGTACGTTCGGTGCTGGTTTCATAACTCCTCACAAGGACGGCGGAGTGATTTTCTTGATTGATAGAAAGTGTACATGGTCGTCATCGAAAGTATAGAACAGCGACAGGTCAACCGTATGGCCGGGGACGAACCAAACGCTCGACCCTTTCAATGCATAACCGGACTCTGGTTGACGGGCCAACACGGTTTCGACACCTTCAATAAATTCATCGGCTCTCCGCACATCCGACTCAATGCGGTTCATCTCCTGCTCGAATCGAACAGTCCGAATTATCGTTCTAATCTTACCTATGGGCACGCAGTTGTTGTTCCGCCAACGCTTGAAGCGAACAGCCGTACTTCTGTTCTTCCACAGTCGGCGGACGATGGCCGACTAACGCAGTGGAGTACGGAATCGTTTCCTTTTCGCGGGCGACTTTCCAGCCAGTAAACAGGTGCGAGTGCTCGCTGATCTCGGTCGCGTTCATATGCCAGAATTTTTCAATCGTCTTCCGAATCAGGTTCATGTCTTCTGCCGAAAACACTGCCCATTTCGGTGAACGCAGAGCGATTGGCCGCAGTTGCTTGTGCCCGTAGTATTCCACTTCCTGATACGCCAGTTCTTCCCGTTCCTTCATCTGGTCTGTAATGGGCTTCAATCGACGCGGCGCTGGCCCTTGCGGAAGCGCAAAGTATTCCTGTCCGGTAATCGGTTCGCCGTATGTCAGGTAAGCAGAAAAGTCGCAGTGAAACAGCAGTTTGTTGAGCTTGATCGCGCCGAACCTCGGATCGGACTGAGACCATTCCGAAATCAGCAGGATTAGCTCGCTAAGTTTTTCGTCGTTTGCGCGAATCCTTCGTTTCCTCATTGGGTCTGCATCCAATCGCCAGAGCGATAGCGGTTGGCTCCGACCAGCATTACTTTATTTGACGCGAATCGTACCACGATTGTTTCATGCCAGCATCCTCAAAATGTACCGGAGCAACCGTTTTCGGAACCAAGACAGTTAAACCCTAGAAAACACACGTGGTACAATTCCGTCGCTATGCCGGACAACCCAATCCCCGATTTGCTGGGAGCATGGTCACTCACCCGCGATGAGTTGTCTGAGATCGTAGCGGAGAATCCGAGTATGCGCGGCCTTATGTTCGGGTTCGTCGCAGAATACAAAGTGAAAAAACTGTGGCTGCTCCGCCCGGAAATCTCCAACCTGGTGCGCCCCCGGTCGCATGACAGGAAACAGAAATGCGACTTCGCCTTCGACTACAAAGGACAATCTATCAAGCTCGAAGTGAAATGTCTGGATACGCCGAAAGTTAAGCGGGCGGGCGACGGATATGAGGGGACGTTTCAGTGCAACGCGAGCGACAAGACAGAAGTATTGCTGCCGAACGGGGAGATCGTACAGACCAACTGCCTGCTCGTGGGCGGCTTTGATCTGCTCGCAGTGTGCCTCTATGCATTCGGGAACGTCTGGCGATTCGCCTTTGCCCTGAACGACGATCTCCCGCGATCGACTTGGAAGGGTTACACGCCAGAGCAGCAGAAACATCTGCTGCCGAGCAGCATGAAGATTTCGTGGCCCTTACGACCGCCGTTTGCGGACGAGCCGTTTGCCCTTCTTGACCGACTGCTTGCCCAGCGAGCGAGGGTTTGAGGTCTTCACAAACACCAAGAAATAAGAGTGGTTCTTTCGGGCATGAACCTGCTTCTTGAGGCGCGTGATGCAGGGGTTATTTCGCCGGACGACGACGAATAAATCCTTGACGTAAAAGCCAAGCCGCGCATAGTGATTGATGATTTCGACGTGGGTTAGCCGCTGCATGTTAGCGGAAACCTCATCCTGACATTTCACGATCAGTACCCCGTCCTGCTTAAGAATCCGGTACGCCTCAGCCCCAGCCCTGAAATACATATCTAACACCGCGTCGTGCCACTTCGGGCCGGTTGTCGTTTCCTGCCCGTTGGAGTATGCGTTGCGGAACGCGCTGTGAGTGCCAGAGCCAGCAAGATGGCCGTTTGACTTGCGATACAGTCCTTCCATATATGGCGGGTCTAACACCGCGCAATCGTAGGACGCGGCGTTGTAGGGAAGTGCTCTACAGTCTGTTCCTGTTTTCAGGTCGCTAAACGTCACCTTGTAATCTTCCAGATTCACGTTGCGCCAGAACACGCCCAAGCCATAGGTCACGTCGGCGATCTTCGCGCCCTTCGGGACGTGGAGATCCAGAACCTTCGGGAAAACGTCCGAATTGTCACCAGTATGAGCGGAAAGCGTGACATCCGACGTGCAAACTCCGCCCTGCACGCGAGCGCCGTTTCCGTTTAGTGGCACGGTTGTTTTCTTCTGCCGCGTGCTGGTTTGCGATACGGTAGTTTTCACATTTTCCATTCTGCATTGCCCGTCAGTTGATCGAACGTGAGTCGCTTGCCGACGATACCATCTACGGCAATACTGAATCGTTCGCCGTCCGTCAGTTTGCGATTGTTGTACCGGAAGGATTGCTCGTCCAAGTAGCGAAACAGATGGAACGGCTCAACGCTCACATACGTGCCATTAATGCCGCGTTTCAACAGGCTCCAGAAATTTTCGAGGCCGTTAGTGTGAACCTTGCCATTGACGTACTGGACGGCGTGATCTACGACCTGATGAGCATAGTCGCCAGCCAGTCCTTCGTATGAGAGCAACGCATCGGTGTAGAGCGCCGCGCCTGCTTCAACGTGCTTCTTGACTTCGGCCTGTAGTGCGCTTTTCTTCCGGTTCGGAATCACAACAGTGCGTACCTCACCGCCACGCTCAAGAATCCCCATCACAGCGGTTTTATCCTTGCCACCAGTACCAGTGATGCGGCGTTGCCGTTTGCTGACGTGCATATTGCGCGCCTTGCCGCCGATAAAAGTTTCGTCCGCCTCGACGTGGCCGGACAATTTATCAGTCGGAGACATTCCAAGCGCGCAGCGAATCCGGTGATCCATAAACCATCCAGTTTTCTGTGTGACGCCACAGGCGCGCCCAATCTCATGGCTGCTCACACCGTTCTTGCAGTTTACAACCTGCCACATGGCGAGAAGCCACTTATCTAATCCGAGCGGCGAATCCTCGAAAATCGTGCCCGTCTTGGAAGTGAACTGTCTCAAGGCGTGTTTGCTGCCGCACTGCCAGCGGTTATACTTCGCTTGAAATAGAACCTTCTTGCTCCCGCAACGCGGACAGGTAACGCCATCCGGCCAGCGGTGCGCAACCAAGTATTCGCGGCAGTTGTCGGGGCTTGCGAAGTAGAGGATTGCTTGTTGTAGCGTGTTCGGTTCCATACAAGAATGGTAGCAGACAACTCATGAGTTGTCAACTATATTTATGCCCTGAGTAGGAATTGGAACAGCCCCTAATGGTTGCCAGACTGCATTCCCTTGTCGGCGCGGCCTCGGGCAGTATACGGTCACGAATAGTCCATATAGTTCCGACTCATTTGGGGGCTCGAGTAGACGCGGATTGCATTCTCACAAGCTCTACGCGAGGCGCTCGGCGATTCCGCCGCCAGTTGGGACGCGGACGGTGTCGATGACTTCAGCCCCCTCGGTCGATACTTGCCTCAGTACGACAATGCGCAACGAGCCCGTCTTGTGCTCGACGCTGAAGCACTCTTCGGCTTCTGCACCGAGCACTTACCAACGGTGTTCGCACTGGCGGACGTTATCGACTCTGAACTTAAGAAATTAGGAAAATAAATTACCGATCGACCTCTGTTGCGCAGGTTGACAATCACGAAGTTGCCTAGCCACGCGGTGGAGCAGCGATGGTGGTCGTCTGTACGCTGCCAGCGGTTTCGGGAATTCATATACGTACACGCTGTAGGGAGTAAGAATGCCCATAAGGGGCCGAGTACAGACGTTCCGCGCTCGGCCCGCTGGAAAGTGGCGGCCTGCCGTTAGTCGGTCTTGCTAAACTTGGACAGGGCGTGCGGGCTTCACAGCAGATTCGCTGGCCGGCGAACCTTATCGGTTTGCCAATTTGTCTAAAACATTCTGCCTCTACAGAGATTTCAGATCTGTCGGACAGATCGTATTCAGTTTGTCATTTCCTCGGAATCCATGAGCTGAGCATAGGCNNCCCTGCAGAAGCGTTCAAACTCGTCATCCTCGACGATATAGGCGATAACGCTGCCGCGTTGCTCCTGCCGGATTTCCAGCCTGCCCTCCGTTCCCCACTGTTTTACCGTACCCGGGCTCACCTTCAGCAGGTTGGCAATGACGGTTACGGAGTAGATCATCCCGTTGTGTCCAGCCGTTTTGTGGTGGTGATAGATCTTTAAGTAAATCGTGCGCGAAGTGGTCTTGAAGCGCTTCGCGATGTCCCTGATACTACTCGTCTCGGACAACTCGATGATTCTGCTGATGTCCTCTTGACTCCAGACTCGGCGCGCATTCGGTCGGCGGAAGCCAAGTCGTTCCGCCAGCCGCCAGCATGCCTTCTCTGGGTAACCTGTTAACGCCTGGAGTTGTTGCACAACCAACACCCCGTCCTTCTTGGGTATTCTGGTTGACCTGACAATGCTTAATGCCTTTTCCGACCAGACATAGTGCTGGCGGGGCGAGCGGGAGTGGGAATTGTCGAATGCCATGGGCCCAACTTACGAATCAGATTCGTCTCCTTTCTCTGACTTGGGGAGTTCTGCTTCAGGCGTGCTGGGTATGAAGCCGTGGGAAGAAATTCTTTCAAGGGGAATGTTGCCTCTTTGTCCGACATCAATAAGGTGAACTGGACTTGCAAATGTGTCTTGTGGAGTAACTCCGAACGCAGGTAACTTTGGCAACCTTGAGTGCCGATGATCTGTTGGCAAGTTCTTTCCATGCCTTCGGGCTAGCGCCGGTTCGGCGAAGACCGCCCTGCGCCTGTTCCCCACCCTTTTGGGAGTAAGTGTTTAACTACATTGCTTCGTCCTGCGCTTCTTGTCCAATGACTTTTCGGATCGCCGTTATTCCCAGCGCTCATGATCTTTCGAAGGCTGGCCAATGCAGTCGGATGCAGGTGGATAGCGACACATCCCGCTGCGGTTAAATGGCGGATTCGTGAGCTTGATCTGCGAAAGCGAACCCCATGAACTACTAATCCCACAATTTCTTTTTTGAAGTTGGCCTAAGTCGCTTATGATCGGGCCAACGCCAGTATCCATGCTGTTTTGACGGCGCAAAGGGGACTCCGGAGGCTTGCACCCAGGTGGGTGAACAACAAAACCAGCCTATTCAGTTCTCCTTCAACCCCTCTTTGAAAGTTGATTTCCAAGGATCGCGAGTAAAGTCTGATAGCGGCCTGGCTGCTGGTGCGAGCACTGGATGAACGCTTGAGGTTGGGTGAACTCATCAGCGAGCGGGGGTGCGAAGTATGCCATTCGCATACCCGCTAACGACAGCCTGAGCGCGACATCGCGGAGTTGC
>PLBD01000517.1 GCA_003135315.1 Acidobacteriaceae bacterium
GAAAATCCCCACCCAAGCAAAACAGGCCCAGGTGGGGCAGGCACAGTCGACGATGGCCGACAGGGCGGCAAGAATTCCGATCCGGCGAGCGGAACAGAGGCGCCGGGGAACTCGGTTTTAGCGGTCCACGATGACCTGGTAGTGGGCGTAGCTGGCGCCCTTGACAACGACGGCGCCAAACTTCACTACAACCATCTGCGAAGTCAAAGAACTCGGGGTACCAAGCTGGAAGACGCGCGGAGTGGGATTGGTGAGCCAGTGATACTCGATCATGTCCTCGGTAACGATGTAGACGGGCAGTTGCGCCGAGCCACTGCCGGGGGTGCCAGTGTAGGGCAGTGACCAGTCGGGGATGAGCGGCAGATCGCCGGCCTGAGTGGATAGCGTTTTGACGGTGAGACCGCCAGCCACCTGGGTGGTGGAAAGCACGACGTTGAACTCCTGCTTCATCTCGCGATCGATGAGGTCGAGCAACACCGGATTGGAGTAGATGGCAGTAGGCCGCACTTCGAAGCCGCTGTTGGCGACCATCTGAGCGATGATGCCCTTCAGGCCATCCACAATGCTGGCGGTGGTAGCGATGGTGGCAGTGTTGCCTCCGGCGGCGATCTGCCCGCACACACCGAAGTACTGCGGCGTGGTGGGGTTGTTCAGCGATGTGTCGGTGCCGTTCCACAAGGCAACGTCGTGGGTGCGCAGCAGGCCTTCAACGGAGTCGGCCAGGTCCTTGGCTTGCAGGTAGGCGAACTGGGATTGCTGTGCGCCGACCTCCATGTCGAAGACGTTGTAGTTGATTTGCGAGACCAGGCACTTCAGCGGGACGCTGCGCTCCACGCGGGTGGGCGTTACCAGCGTGGGCACGATGTTGCGCGGATCGACGAAGGCGTTGGCCGCGGTGGGCGCGGGGATGGCCGTCTCCTCGAAGAAGCGCGAGGGATGGCCGGTTGCGGGAACTTGCTTGATGCGCAGTCCGAAGGGGTTGCGCCGGCGAACGATGTCCAGGATTTCGGTCTGGTAGAGCTCGACCTCGATCGCGCCCGGGCCGATGTAATCGGCTGCGGCTTGCAGGTTGAGGAATTGTGCTTTCATTGGTTTCCTTTCGAGAGGCAAAGATTGGGATCAGGGATTAGGGGCCAGAAAATCAGCTTCGCCGGGATGGCCGGAGGATCGGCTAGGCGAGGATGCCGGCGCGGGCCAGCTCGGCCTTGACGGCGATGCGCTGCTCGATGCTGAGACCGGCGAGGGCTTTCTCGACGATCGGGGTTTCGATGAGGGCGTCGCCTTCGACGCCTTCTTTGGCCAGCAGGGCCGTGACCATCGGAGAGAGCGTCTTGCGGCGGGCGGTCGCGGTTTGCGCCTTGAGTTCGTGATTGGCCTTTTCCAATTCGGCGAGCTTGAGGTGAAGACCGGAGTTGGGTTGGGAGCTTGCTTGCAGCTCGCCATCATCGACAGCGGCAACGATGCGGTCGATTTTAGCGTGCAGGGAGGCGAACTGGCTGTCGAGATTGGACAGCGCGGTGGCAAGAGATTGCGTGGCCTGAGCCAAACTCTGGGCCAGGGTGGAGATGTCGGAGGTGCTGGTTTCTTGATCCATGGTTTGTCCTTTTGGTAGCGGCTAGCGATTAGCTTCGAGCCACGAGCTGCGAGCTTTGAGCACAGAAGAAACGCGCCGCAGGTCTGCAATTTGGAAGAAGTAGCTCATTGTTACCGAGCTACGGTGGCGGCGTAACGTTGGTTGGCTGGAGTCGCGTGAATCGATGCTTGCAGCTTATGGCTGGTGGCTCGAGGCTCGCGGCTCTACTGCGATCCAGGTTTGGGGATAGGCGGCTTTGTCGCGGCGAAGAACGGCTGCGCCGGTGAAGGTGAAGCCGGTCACGGTCCAGATCAGGGCGTCCTGATTGGGGACGGTGGCATTGGCGATTTCGTAGGACATGCCGAGTGTGCCGTTAAACTGCGCGCGAATTTCGTCGACGACGTCGGGAAAGTCGTGCGCAAAGAGATAGCCGCTGACGGCGATCTGGCCGATTGGGCTTTGATCGCCCACCCTGTCGCCCGAAGCGGGCGGCAAGGGTGGGGTACCCGTAAGATGTGAGGTCTTACTCTGTGGTATAGGCACAATATCGGCTGCGGTGATGATGCCGATCTTGCGGCGGGCGTCGTGGGCGTCGAGCGACGGAGCGTAGTCCAGGGCCATGCCTAACAGGGATGGCAGGGCCGCTTCGGTGGCGGCGCGGGTCAGCATCACGCGATGTCCGCGCGCACCGCTAGGCGAGCGCTGCGAGGCGATACCGACGAGAGTGAGCACGCCGCGAAACGGGAGGCGGTTGGGATGTCCCACAACGTGGGGCATGGGAACGGACATGGCGTTGAGTTGGAGGTTCATGGGGTCCTCGTGGTAGGCAATTAGCAATTAGCCGGAGCGCTTGGCGTGGGCTCTGGCGACAATAGGGGTCCTTCGACTGCGGCGGCCAAATGAAGGCCGCCTCCGCTCAGGATGACAACTGATAGATGGTCGGCTTCGGGCGCGACTTCGAGCGGGGGACGAACCGCAGATCCCTCGGCTGCGCGAACCCAATTGCTCCGCAATCGGATTCGCTTCGCTCGGGATGACAATTGTTGAGGGAGGCGCATTGGCGCGGCTGAAGCCGCGCCCNNCCTTCGACTCCGGTTCGCGCAAAAGGCCGCGCGAACCTGCGCTCAGGATGACAAACGATAAAAAGCGATCACTTATTCCATGGGAGGAGCGTCGGCGAGGCCGGCCTGGTGCTCGGGCAGCGGCGGCAGGCCGCGCATGCGGCGGACTTCGTTGACGGTGAGGACGCCGCAGCCGACCAGGATCTGCTGGATCTGCGCCTGCTCGAGTTCGTTGGGCGCGTCGACATCGGTGAAGACGAATTCCAGATCGCCCCAGCCGAGGCGTTTGCTGATAGCGTCGCGGGTGAGGTGCTCGGCGATGAGGCGCGCGACCGGCACGATGGCGGTGCGGAAGGCGTCGTCGGATTGCGTGGCCGCAGTGTTGCGATTGACGTCGCGCTCGAGGCCGAGCAGCATGGGCGGAAGATCGAAGGCGTCGGCGATGATGCGGATGAGGAACTCCTGCCATTGCAGGCGGAGATCAGCGTCAGTGCCACCGGCGAAGCGCAGCACTTCGGGCTTGTTCTCGACGGTAAGGATGGGCACCTTGCCGGTGCCTTCGATTTCGTCCTGCCACCAGCGGATGAGGCGCTCATGATGCTGGGGGTTGAGGTTCTGGAGCCAGAGCGCGTATTGCACGACGCTGTTGCTGGCCAGGCGCGAGGCAAAGCGGTGAGCGCAGAGGAACTCGTGAATGGTTTCGAAGGCGACTTCGAGTTTGCCGAGACCGAACGGCGTGTGGGTGCGCGGGTTGAGACGGATGTAGGAAAGCTCTTCGTCGGCCAGCGTGATTACTTTTTCCGGCGCGAAGGTAATGAGCGTCGACTGGACGTAATGCGGCGATGCGGGGTTGCCATCCCAGTCAGTCCGTATGCGAATGCTGGCGCCGTCGACCGGCCACATGGTGAGCGGCAAAGCGCGATTGCCGGTGAGGTCGAGCTCGATTGCGCCGAAGCCGCCGACCAGAACGTCTTCCAGAATTTGCTCGATAAAAGAGCGGAAGGAATCTTCGGGATTGGGCTGCTCGAAGTTGAGAGTGAGGGCGGCGATGCGCTGGGCGGCGCTGGGCAGCATGCTGACGCCGTCATGAGCAAAGTCGGCACGCGACGGAGATTCTTCGAGCGAGCGGCCGCGGCGCGGCTGAATGCGCCAGGCCATGCCGGCGATGCGGTCCTTGATGGTGTTGATGGCCTTGCGCGCGATGGGCATTTCAGCGAAGCGGCGCANNGTGAATATGGTGGGTAGCGGCACCGTTCTGCGAGCGGATTCGGCGCTGGAGGCTAGCAGCGCAGACGGGGGCCGGCGAAGCGGCCATGGCAGCTTGGGAAACGAAGATCCGGCGATGCGGCGCAAGGCGCCGCGCAGAACGTTGAGCTTGTTCATGATGTTTGCCTTTGGGCGAAAAGTGATTAGTGGCCAGTCGAATTCCACGTTGTGGGATATTGGCTAGCTGTGAGGCCTGGGATGGCACTGCCCCGCCCTAGCCAAAAGAGGGCTAGAACGGGGCACCCGTATTCTCGAGGGGACGGTCGGCCGCTAGAGTTTAAGGTCGAGGCGGGCGCGCTGGGCGATGGCGGGCATGTCGGCGACTTTCGCGATGGTAATGCCGCTGTCCTGCAGCGTTGCCAAGGCGAAGGCGACAGCTTCATCGTGCGGGTCGAGTTCGTTTTCGGTTATGGCGGTCAGGTCGCTCATGGCATGTTCCGCGGCTTGAAGATTTTCGCGCATATCGGAGTAGCTATAGGCAAGCACCTTGGCCGTGTTCACATCCGTGGCCAGCGAGACGGCGTGGAAAAGATGGAGCACGCCGTTGGGACGATAGCCGCAATCGATTTTGAGCGGGTCGCCCTTGCGGGTGTACTGCGCGACTACGATGTCCGTGCGCATGAGTTGCCAGACGCCGGCCTGCTCGAAGGCGTCGCGCATGGCGTTGTAGATGACGCGGCGGCCCGATTGAGCGCGATGGCCGTGGAGCGGCGATTCCAGATACATCTGTGCGAGCTTGCCGATTTCGGCCTGCGGCGACTCGGCGAGAACGGCACTCATGGGCGCCATCTCCAGCGTGCCGGAGAACGATTCCTGCATCAGCGCCAGCAGCCACGCGCGACGAGACGTGGGCCCGCGATAGTTGATGACCTCCGGCAGGCGCGACTGCAACAGGCGGCGGAACTCGGCCTCGCAGGATTCCAGAAGCTCGATGTCGGCTGCGGGATCGAGGCAGCGGACGCGGCGCCAGTCGCGGGTGAAGCGCACGTCGGTGAAGCCGTCGTCGCCCTGTTCCAGCAGCGCGACGCCGACATTGACGAACTCGCCCTTGACCACGTCGGGGACGTAGCGGAGGAGGAAGAATTCGCATTGTCGAAAGGCAGCCATTAACAATTAGCCTTTAGCAATTAGCCAAAGCATTGTTTCGCGCGGCTGAAGCCGCGCTCAAGTTGTGCCGTCCCCGAAGGGACTCGGTCTTCGTACTGCCGAGGGCGTCACCGCGAACTATAGTTTTCAAGCTGCGGACGAACCGCAGATCCCTCGACTCCGCTTCGCTCCGCTCGGGATGACAATATGAAAAGGCTCGAACGCGGGCCTAAAGGTCCGCTCTTCCACCAGCAATCAACGCAACCCTGGCGACAACTGCTCAGTGATCGCTTTATACCAACGATGAAGCTCCTGTCCAAGAACTACGCTAGCACTAATTGCTAGCTGGTAATTGCTAATTGCTCCCTTCAATTCACCACCTCGCTCCAGTTCGGGAAGGGGTTGCGGGAGGAATTCTTGAAATCCAGAATCAGCTCGCGGACGCGGTAACGGCGAGCCAGCAGGCGCGTCAACAGGCGCTCCAGATCGTCGCTCGCGGCGCCATACCACTCGGGCGGAATTTCTTCCGCCAGCGTCCACAGCGAACTCTCGGGAAAGTTTTCGATGCGGGTAAGCCAGGGCTCGAAGCTGTCCCACGATGTGACACATGCGTAAACATCGTTGCGGCCGAAAACGCCGCGCAGGGGCGCGTCGGGAAAATTCCACTCGCCGGCGTTGAAGCAGTAACCCTGATCGATGAAGCTGGCGCTCAGCTTGCGCTCGCGCGAGCGCTTCCAGAAGGCCGCCTGGCGGCCGTTGGCGTTGCACGTCCACTTGTCAAGGGCCAGAACGCCAGCGAAGTCGGGGAGATTGCGCACGCGCGACATCATGTTCTCGGGGAGGTAATCATAGACCTGGCCCTCGAGCGGCGAGATGACGTAGCGCGAGCCAAAGGACAGGCCCGGGGTGAACATGGTGCGGCGGCCGCAGAGCTCGATGCGCAGGTCGGGCGTGTGCTCCAGCAACCAGGAGTTGACGTCGACGATGGCGGCGACGGGAACGGGCAGGCCGATCATCTCGGCCAGGCGCGTACCCAGCCAATCGTTGACCAGCACACGCGTGTGCTGCGGGTTGTTCTGGAACTTGACGACGTAGTAGTAGCCGTCAGCGCAACGCATCAGATGACTCTGCGCGCCGCCCCGCATCCTGCGCACGTGTTGGACCGCCTGAATCAGCAATTAGCAATTAGCCTTTAGCAATTAGCGATCAGCCGCCAAGGTTTCTCCCTGAAGCCACAGTTCTGAAGCGACAGGGCGGAATACAGCGCTTGCTGGAGACCGCCCGCAACGGCCATCGCGGCCGTACATCACGGCCGTCGCGTCCGCGTCGCAACGCCCAAGCTCGTGAAAAGCGGCGCGAGGTTGGGGCCGATAGCGGCGGAATCCGGAAGTCTAATGGTAGTTCCAGGACCGCCGCGATTTGGTGGCACACGTCACAGAGGAGTGTGAGGAGGCAATCCCACCCTATCGCCAACAGAAGCGATGAAGGTGGGGCAGCCGCGCGACAAGGGCGGGTCACCGACCCGCCCCTCTGGTGAGCTTAGAGTTTCTTGGCGAAGAGGCTGGCGAAGGCGAATATGGCCGGCATCAAAGCGGTTGCCAGTTGGGTGGCTGCCGTCGCTTCCTGCTGCTGTTGTGGATTGGCGGTAGCGGACTGGGCGATGGCTCCCGCCGTTTGCACGGCTGCGGTGACCGCACCGACGTGGTCGCCCGATCCCCATTGGCCGGCGACTGTGGCAGCTTCGGTGGTAGCCGCCTGCACGACGCCCATGATCTTTTGAAAAGTTTGCAGATTAAATGCCATTTCGAGTTTCTCCTTATGGTTGAGTTGGTAGCGACAGAGATCGCCGCGCTTACGGGTGGATTCATTGGTGCCGTCCCTACGGGACTGAGGTCGAAATACTCGAGCTACCCAGCACTCCGCTGGGCTTCGTGCTGGGCTAAGCTGAGTCGTCCCGCACAGCGGGACGGGAGCATCGTTGCATCAACCGGATCGCGAGCATCTGCGCTTCAGTCGGGTCGGGTTGAACGGATAGTCCTTCGACTCCGGCGGCGCAGGCAACGCGCCGCATGCGCCCAGGATGACAGCCAATACGAGGAGACGGATGAGACGAACGCAACAAGCGGGAATGCGATTACGCCACGTCCGGCGAGGTGTGGCGAAAGTCGATCCACATGGCCCAGAGGAACTTGCGGTCATCGTCGGTCAGCAGCGAGTCAAACAACAACGCCCGATCGGGAGGGTCCGAGGCGCTGTGCTGGGCGTCGTGCCGTATGCGCTGGGAAGGAACTGAATTCAGGTTTGCCATCGCGCGACCTCCGGCCGGCGAGAATATGGGTATTGCCCTCGCCGCCGCCCTGGCTTGTGCCGTCTGTACGGTGCCTGCGTCGTGGCTGTGCCGCCGCTCCGCGGCTCGCCTTCGTTTCCACTTCACCGCGGGCTCACGCCCGCGGCTAACACAAATACCGCCGCTGCGCGGCTGGTTGGATCGGTTTCTGAGCGGCTTGTACCACCGCAAAATTCTTTTGCCGGTTGCGACATAGTCGCTGAAGTCCTCGGTCGGGATGACAGGGTCACCGGGCGGTTTGCATCATGATCGCAGCCAACTCCTCAGCCGAACTGGGAGGCTGGGCGACAACCTCGGAGCGGACGGCCTGGGCTATGGCCATCGCCATCACGGTATCGTCATGCGCACCGCTGACGGCCGAGCAGCTGCCGTCGGGATGACGAACGAAAGTCCGGCACTCCTCCAGCAGGCGCGGGCTGAGGAACATGAAGGGCGCGGCCGAGATCAGCTGGGCGAAATTTTCCAACATGCGAGGGCGGGTGGCGACGTTGGTGAGCCATCCGGGCTGGCCGTCGGCCTGGTACACGTGGGTGTAGCCCTGGCTCATCATGAGATGGGCCAGGACGGCGTAGCCGTGATTGTTGCGCTCGACGGCGACGAGGGCGTTATTGTATTTGCGCGCGAGCACCGCGACACGAGCGGCCAGTTCCAGCGGCGGAATGTGACCGTGGAGTTCGGCGCACTGGACGCCGCTGCGCTGCTCGATGACCTGGGCGCAGGAGTAATCGCCGTGCGAGCCGCCGCCGGCGGGATCGACGCCGATGATGTACCGCTTGGGCAGATAACCTTTGCCGCCAGCGACCGGGGGAAAGAAGGTGAGCAGTTTGCCCTGGTCGATGTTGTCGATGATAGGCGCGGCCTGCTGGAGGCGGCGCTCGACGATCTCGGACTCAAAGACGCAGTCGCCGGAGGCGAGGAAGCAGCTCTCGGGATCCTCGGCGTACTCCTCGCGAGCGCGGTTGCGAAAGTTGGCGCAGACCTCACGCCGAAAGGCGATTTGCGCGGCGTCGAGACCGTGCTTCTGCATGAGCGCCACCTCCTCGTCGTTGAAGCGGACGATCTCGAGCGGGCGACGGTAGCTGGGGTCCCACCACCAGGGATAGAAGTGGCGCGTGTAGCCGGTGTGCGAGGCGCCTTGCCACTCGTTGTAGAAGGTGCCGCCGGCGCCGTTGGGCGTGGACTCAAGAAAGATTTCGCCCTCGGGCGGGACAGCGGCGCGCAGCGAGGCCAGCGTCTCCGAAACATCGCGCGGCCAGCGGGCGACCTCCGAACAGTGCAAGTTGTGGATGGTCAGCCCGCGGCCGGCGTTGGGGTCCGCCGCGGTTTCCACGCGGTATTCGCTATCGAATACGGGAAACACGATCTGGCGGACATTGGCGCGCGAGGTGACCAGCGCGCCCCGGCGCAAGGGCTCCGGCAGGTTATCCAGGAGCCGATGCACGATGCGGAAGATTTCCTCGGCGGAGCGCTGGTCGTGCGCCACCTGCACGCTGAGCGTGCCTTCGCGCGTGATGCAGTTGATGAAGAAGCGCGCGGCGACATAGGTGGTGACGCCGAGCTGACGGGCCTTGAGCACGATGTTGCGATTGGTGCTGCGGCGCTCCAGGTCCTGCTGGGCGCGGTTGAGGACGAGCTTGCGCAGATGGCCGCGCTTGTCGCGGATCCGCAGCATGGCCCACATCAGATACTCGCGCCAGGTGGCAGCCTCGGGTGAACTCTTGTAGGGGCCGATGCGCCGCTCCAGCGGGGGCTTTTCGTCGAGGCGGGCGCCGCACCAGGTGAGCATTTCCCTGCTGGGGACGGCTGCAGGCTGGGTCGAATTGGTTCGTTTTGGAAGCATAGTTCAGTGGCCAGTGGCCAGTGGTCAGTTGCCAGTTAAGATGTCTTACGTTGTGGGATGTCGTGAAACACTGTGCTTCACCGGACAGAGTTTCGAAAGCGATAGGGGGCCTTCAACTCGTCGCTTCGCTCCTCGCTCAGGATGACTCATCAAAAAGGGCGCGTGAGACGCCGCTCAGGATGACAGTTAGAAGAATCCGGCTCTACCTACTGGATGGTTTGGCAGTAGAAGCTGTCGCCGGTCATTTTGTCGGTGGCGGCGACGTTGAAGGTGAAAGAGAGCGTGTCGGAGTTGGCCAGGTTCTCGCTCCAGGCCAGACCGGTGTAGCGCGTTGCGTAAGCCTCGGAGCCGTGCTCCGCGCCGGTTTGGAACATATTGTATTCGAGACGAATCAGATCGAAGCCGAGGTCCAGCGAGTGCTTGCCGCGAACCAGCG
>PLBD01000504.1:0-5984 GCA_003135315.1 Acidobacteriaceae bacterium
CGCTTTGAGAGCCGCGTCGAATCTCGTGGGCTGGTAGGAGTCGAGAGTGAAGGTCCCGCCCGCGCATTCACTACTGAACAAATGATCGGGTATGAGAAAGACACAATCGCCATGATGCGCGCCGGGAAAAACCAGCATGACGCGCTAGTTTCTTCCGAGACGTGGCACGAAGTTGAAGCAAAGCACATGCACCTGAGCTCTAGTCAACGAGCTGCCGTCGAGCAAATCTTATCGAGCCAGGATAAGATCACCGGGCTCGAAGGCACGGCGGGTGCAGGAAAAACTACCTCTTTAGCTGCGATCCGCGAAGCGGTCGAAGGCGAAGGCTATGAAGTGCGAGGCCTCGCGCCCACCTCGCGTGCCGCGCATAAACTCTCAGAATCAGGTATCGAGTCAGGCACGCTGCAGCTGCATCTGCACCGCGAGGACGGGCCCGACGACGGACAGAAGCGGCTCTATATCCTGGACGAATCCAGCTTGGCAAGCACGAAACAACTGAACCAATTCCTGCACCAATTGCACGAGCAAGACCGGGTGCTTCTTGTAGGCGATACGCGGCAGCACGAAGCAGTTGAGGCTGGTAGACCGTACCAACAGTTACAAGAGGCCGGAATGCAAACAGCGCACCTTGATGAAATCGTGCGCCAGAAAGACGTAGCGCTCAAACAAGCCGTGGAGCAGCTCGCCCGTGGCGATGTATGGGAAGCGATACAGAATCTCGACCAACAAGGTCGAGTGCATGAGTTCGCGGACCGGACGGAGCGGCTAACAGAGATCGCTCGCGAATATGCGCGGGAGCCTAAGGGCACGCTCGTCATCTCGCCAGATAATGAGTCACGCCGCGAACTGAATGCTCTGATCCATCGGGAAATGCAGGAGCGTGGCGAGGTGAGCCAGGAAGAGCACAAGCTCCGCGTACTCGACTCGCGGCAGGAGATGACCGGGGCTGACCGGCAGTGGGCTGCACAATATGAACCAGGAGACGTGGTGCGCTACTCGCGGGGGAGCAAAGTCTTGGGCATCGAACCGGGCGAGTATGTGCGCGTGAAGAACGTTGACGCGGGAGAAAACCGAATCACTATCGAGCGCGAAAGTGGTGAGCACCAGAGCTATGACCCGCGCCGGCTCTCGGGTGTGTCGGTATACAACGAAAGCGAGCGCGTGTTCTCACAAGGCGACAGGGTACAGTTCACTGGCCCATCGAAGGAGTTGCACGTGGCCAACCGCGACTTGGGTACTATCGAGGAAATTAATGGGGCTGGCGATGTGGCAATCCGCCTGGACTCAGGCCGCGAAGTTCGGTTCAACGTGGACGAGCATCCCCATCTCGACCACGGATACGCCGTCACCAGCCACAGCAGCCAGGGACAGACGGCTGAGCGTGTGCTCATCCACGTCGACACGGAAAAAAGCGAGCAGTTGGTGAATAACCGTTTCGCTTATGTATCGGTCTCCCGCGCGCAATGTGACGCGCAGATCTATACCAACGACGGGAGCGAACTCGCACGCGATCTCAGCCGCGACGTGTCGCAACGGACGGCGACTGAGAGCCAGGAGCAGGAACCAGCTGGCGAGAAAATCGAAACAGCTCCCAAGCGTCAGGAAGAACATAAGGAAGAGCAAACGCAGGAACAGGCCCTAGAAATTGGTATCGGGTAGTCAAGGTCATGCCCGATCAGGTATCGCCAGAAGCCGAGGCGGCCGCTTTGGGTGGCGCCAAACTGCTTAAAGTCTTCAAAACTTACAAAACTTTGACGGTTAAACGGGTGGGGTTATCTTCGCCCGCCTTGAGACCCTCAGTGCGTCTGCCAGGAAAACTGGCGCGGCGGCGCCTTGCCGGAGTATCAGAGCCTCGACTAAACTGACATTCCCCGACAGGAATAATCCTCTCCGATTCTCAGGTCAGGAGCAAGGAGCGCCACGAATGATTGTTGAGGCCGATCACAAGCACATGCAAAAGGCAATCGATGAGGCGTGGAAATCAGCCGATAGGAACGCCTCATCGCGCGATCCCAGGGTTGGAGCCGTCATCGTAAAGGGCTACAGAGAAGATGCAGCGCACCGAAGTGAGGAAAACGAAGGCGATCATGCTGAATTTAGCTTGATTTGCAAGAAACTGCGAAGCAGCGAGTTGTTGAAACACGCGGTCCTTTACACGACACTTGAGCCCTGCACGGCGCGTTCTCATGATAAGAAGCCCTGCGTCGATTGGGTTATCGATTCGGGCATCCGGCGCGTGGTTATCGGCATGCTCGATCCAACCCCACAAATATGTGGCCGGGGATATTGGAGGCTCCTCGACGCTGGCGTAGAGGTCGACTTTTTTCCATACGAGCTTCTTGATCAATTGAAAGACATGAATCAGGAGTTCGTCGATTCGCACAGAAAGCCGCTTTTGTTCAACACTGCGTTCGCGGGCCTGATTGATAAGAACAAAAATGCAGACATTAGCCAGTTTCGCGGAGCATTTGGATTCCTGAGTAACCTTGAGCTACTTCGCACTCCAAATAGAAGAGAAGGTTGGCCGCTAGGGGACGTCCTGATCGAAAACGACGAAGCTAGCGCGTTCAATGTACCCTTAGAGCTCAGCCGGGCCTATAAAGATTTTTTTGACACGAACTATCAGAGCGAGCGGCTCTACGATGATGGCGAGAAGTTCATGCTCGCACGCAATCCAATCGCGTGGGAAGAAGCCTCAACCCTTCATTTGAAGACCAAACCGACTAAGTACAGCGTTCATTTGTTTTATTACAAGGAAATATCTCAGAAGCAGAATCTTGTGCCCAGCCTCATTAAGCAACTGGTATCCGGCGACCTGACATGTCAGTTCGCCCACTCGATGTGCATGCATATGGTGATTGCCACTAGCGATAACAAGCTGCTGCTTACACAGAGATCGCCGAAACCCGGATACCAAGAACCGGGGCTCTGGTCGTGCTCAATTGAAGAGCAACTCCATCGGCATGACATCGAAGTCGGACCCGAGAATGCGATGCTCGCTTGGGGACGACGCGCGCTGCGGGAGGAGCTGTCCTTGGACGAATCGGCATACACGAATCAAAATCTCAGGCTACTATCAGTGTTTGCGGAGGCTGACCGGCTTAACATCGCACTAGCAACGTTTGCAGAACTCAACATCGACTCACGAGCATTGGATTTGCACTTGGATAACAGGTTGGGGGAAATCGAATTCGGCGACTGGGAGTTCATTGATATTGAACCTAGTTTATTGCTGCGCGAAGTGTTTAAGCCAAAGCGGTCATATCACCATTCGGCCCGCTACCGACTGCTATTAGCGCATTTGAAGCGCTTCGGACAGCCGAAACCTAGGGAGCTTCGCAGGTTTGGTGCTGCCGCTGGATCATAGACTCGGTATTGGCGTTTCCAAGCCATGCGCACCGGACAGAATCCGAAGGCACCAAGGCCAGCAGCAGTTTTTCAGCGCTTCGAGCCATCGCAGTTCGCTCTGCGCCGGAGATCGCGCAGCAGCCAAGTCGTCCGCCCTAGGGTTGCTAAAATGCCGCAAATCATCAAAACTTACACAGTTTCTTACACATTCTAGATGTTACTTAAAGTTACCAATGTAAATTCAGTAACTTACAGACATACGTAGGCGACTTAAAATCCGCAGACCCGAAAGGGTTGTGGGGGTTCAAGTCCCCCTCCCGGCACCAGCCTGAAAGCAATTGTCCGCGCCCCTCTCTTTGTCCTGGAGGAAGATCCGCGCACAAGACGATTCCCTGCTTAGATTCCTGGAAGCTCCCGGAACTTGCTTCAGCCCTCTTTCGGCTGCCACGCTCCGGAAAGATCGTCGAGGTGAAACCCGGGCGAGACCTGGCCGTCGGTGGCGTAGCGGTAGAGCGCCGCGATAAAGATTCCCCGAAGGGCTGAGTTGATGACGCCCAGAATCAGACAATAGACCGCCGCAAACGCGAAGCCGATGAGTAGTCCTGATGGTCCGAAGCGTGCGCCCAGGAACGGAAGGTACAATCCCGGAAAGTAGAGAAGGACGAAGACCGGCCCGAAGCCGATGCCGGCGACAACTTGCTCGCCCCACGTCCGGCGAAATATCTGCGCCGATTTGGTGAGCGCCTCGACGGGCCCCATGTCTTGAGCGGCGAGAAGCGGGGCGACGAAGACGCTGGCGAGCGTCCAGATGATGCCGGTGAAACGGGTCAGGAGGCGTCCCACAAAGCCCAGGCGGCGCTCCAGCATTTCCAGGAGTATGCCCACAGTCGCGGCGAGCAACGCCCATTGAAGAATGCTCCACTTGCGCTTCCATGCGAGCTGCAAGCCATCATTCAATGTGGCCTGACCGCCGGCGAGTCGATTCGCCGCAATGCTTACCAGCGCCACATTGAAGTAAATCGTGATGCTATAGATGACTACATAGAACAGGAAAATAAAGGGCGTCATCGCGCGGAAGAGTTCCTTTAGCTGGGCCGGATCGTGAGGAATGGGGCCGGGAGGCGTCATCAGGACCAGTCCCGTCCCGAAGATGATAACCGTCGCCGCCAAGCCGAAGAGTGCCGACAGAACCGGCAACCACATCAGTTCCTCGTCTGACTTTAAGACTGCGAAGGTCTGCCGGATAAGGTCCCAGCTTCGGGAAAGTGTTCCCATGGGGTCCTCCCAAACTGTCGAAACCGCAGGCTGCTTTGCAATGGTCGACTCATACTAACCCTTACGAACGAGCGGTGCAATTGCTTCGCGATTTCTGTGCCCATCGCGGCCCTAGGTGCCAGGTCACTCCTCGCGCAGCAGGCTCAACGGATCAATCTTCAGCGCGCGATGTGCTGGAATCCAGGTGGCCAGCAGACCAAGCAACAGCATGGCCAGAACCGCGCCGGCCAGCACCAGCGGATCGCGGGGGGTTGCCTGATACACGACGAAAGCCAGTACCCGGCTGGCCAGGATTCCAAGGACGAGACCGGCTGCCGAACCGAAAACCAGCAATTTGAATGCCCGTCCCAGGGCTGTCTGTAACACTTCCGTACGCTGTGCGCCGAGAGCAATACGAATTCCCAATTCCTTCCTCCGCTTGCTCACCGAGTACGCCGCCATCCCAAAGATGCCGGTTATCGAGAGCATGGCGCCCATCACACCCAACACTCCCAGCGACATCGTCGCCATACGCGGAGCAAAAAGAGTTAGGTCCAGCGTCTTGTACCGCGTTTGCACATAAAAAGGCAGCCCGGCATCCAGCTTCCGCATAGTGCTCCTTATAGCGGCCGCCAATTCTTGCGGATCACGCTTCGAGCGCACCACGAGCCACGTCGAAGTGGAAGGCAATTGCAGGATGGGGAGGAACATCGCCGGCTGTGGATCTTCAGTAAGGCTGCCGTATTTCCCGTCTTCCACAATCCCCACAACCGCAATGCGCGTTCCATCCGGCATCTTGAAATATCGGCCGATCGCATTTGTTGGAGAGCTGAAGATTCTGCGCGCAAACTCCCGATTCACTACGGCTACGCGGGGCGCATCTTTATCGTCATGCCATGTGAAAATCCTCCCCAACAACAAGGCTGTGCCCGCCGCGCGGAGGTATTCGGGAGAGACCTTAAACAGAATGGCATCAGCGGCTGCGTTCGATGGCCTCAGATCTGAGGTATCGTCGGTGAAGACAGGCGAGCCGTTCTGGCCCTCGCCTAACGGCACGCTATCGGCCAGCCCTACAGACTCTACGCCGGGAATTGCCGCAACCGCGTCGATCATGCGCTTTTGCATTACCGGCACTTTATCTCCGCTGTAACCTGCCATGCTCAGGTCCGTATCGACCATCATTGTGTTTTGAGGATCGAAGCCGAAATCGTTGTGCAGCGAACGCGCCAGTCCCCGCACTGCAACTATGGAGGACGTGACCAGTACGGCACAGATGGCAATCTGCACCACCAGCAACAGTTCCCGTGCCGTAATGCGCCGGCCGACCCTGCCCGTCGATCCCGACTTGACTACCTCATAGGGATTGGTGCGGAGCACCTGCC
>PLBD01000504.1:6070-6353 GCA_003135315.1 Acidobacteriaceae bacterium
ATCAGCCCCGCCAGCAGCATCAATCCGGTCATGAAGGCCCGCACGGGACGTCCCAGATAGTCGCCATAAAGGCTGGGACGCGCCAGGGTGAAGAGCATTTTGCCGTCGTCTTTGGGATAGGCCTTTTCCAGATACGAGCCGATCGAGTTCAGATCGGCAGTCGCTTGCGCCGGAGTGACTCCCGGCTTCAGGTGCCCCATCACCATAAAGACCCAACGGCTCCCGCGCGCGTTCAGGTCATCTTGTTCCAGCTGCCCGTGGTTCACGATCGGCGCAAAGAAAT
>PLBD01000004.1 GCA_003135315.1 Acidobacteriaceae bacterium
GCATCGCAGCGTCTCGATCTCCTAGGGTCAACAACGCGCCGCCCGTTGCCATCAAGATGTCGACCTGATTGTTTCCGTACTGTTCGGCCAACTGAATGTCGCGCAGAGCGAGCTGACGGTTTGCTTGCGCGGCATAAATCTGAGCCCGCAGAGAATAGATTTCGGGATTGCTTGAAGCTAGAGTTTGCGCGCGATCTAGTGCCGCAATAGCTTGAGGGAATCGTCGCAGCCGGTACAGCGTGTCCGCGTACTGCAACTGGGCAGCAAGATCGTTTGGGTTTTCCTGCAAGGCCAACCAGTACTCGATCTCGGCATGGGAGAAATCTTGCTCTTGTCGAAAAGCCTCGGCTCTCGCCAAATGCCATGCCCTNNAGTTTCCGCGCCGCGCTTAACTGGACCAGCGCAGGCTTAGGTCGATGCAGTTGCAGGTCGGCATACGCCAATCCCAAGTGGGCTTCGCCGTAGTCAGGTTGTAGCTGAAGAGCCGTCTGAAAGTCTTTCACCGCTTTGCTCGCTTCGCGAAGATCATTCAAGACAAAACCGCGATTTACATAGCCGGTAGCCATTTTGGGGTCGCGCTCAAGAGCGCGCGTAAAATCGCTGAGTGCTTCGCGGGAATGGCCGTCATGGGCATGCACGTAACCGGCTACCAAAGCCAGGTCTTTGTCGTTGGGAAGTATGGAGTCGTATTTGGTCGCCAGCGCTAACGCCTCTTGGTAGCGGCCAAGATAATAGAGATCGTAAACGAGATAGACGACGGCTTCGCGATCATTAGGAAGCTTCTCGAGAGCTGCATAACCCAGCTTAGCGGAGGCTGCGTAATTGCCCTTCAAGGTCAGATAGCGTTCCCGTTCGCGGCCAACCTGTGGGCTATCGTTCATCTTCCCTTTGGCGCGATCAAGCCAATGTTCCGCCAACTCGGGATGATGCGCTTCGAGTGCGGCGTTGGCGCCACCTGCGATGATCAGCGGATTACTCGGCATTCGTTGATAGGCGCTTTCGTACTCCGACTCCGCCGGACCGAACCTGCGTTCCGCAGTATGAAGATCGGCCAGTGCAAGATGCGGGCCGTAGTCTTTGGGATGCGCATTGAGGGCGAGCTTGAAATATTCCTCGGCCCGTTTCGTGTCTCCTTTGTCGCGGGCGAGATAGCCAAGGGAAGACAGAGCGGTGCGGTTGTGAGGATCCAGCTCCAGCACCTTGGCAAAGCTTTCGCGAGCGCCGTCTTTTTGCCCCAGCTTCCATTGCAGATTCGCGTAGTTCGAGAGTGAGTTCACGTTGGCAGGTGCTAGCGCTAGCGCATCCTGAAGGTCTCGGTTGGCGGCATCGAGATTTCCAGATCCCACTTCGATTGCGGCCCGCAGTCTCAACATTTCGGGGCGAGCGGAGGCCGAGACTTGCACCTGGCTAATCTCTGTCAGAGCCAGATCCAATTGCTGCTTCGCTGTGGTGGCATCGTCCTGACGGAGGGCGAGTTCATAAAGATTCAGCCGCAACTCAATTGGATAGAGGCTTCCTTCTGGAACATGAGGCGGCAAGTGGCTTATAGCCAGCCTGTATTCCGAGCTGGCATCTGCGATGTGGTCCTCTGCTTCGGCGAGTTCGCCTTGCAGGGCGTGGAGACGGTAGTTGTTGCTGTCAATCCGTTGCGCATCTTCCAGAAAGCTGTGGGCGCTGTCGATATGGCCGAGGGCGATCCACGCCTGCGCCGCGCTCAGATCGAGACCGATGTTGCCCTTTGCGCTCTTGGCGAGGTGGGAATATAAATCCGCGGCATCCTGCATTTTGCCGGCAAGCTCGTAGGTGTAAGCCAGTTCGGCTTGCAGATCGTTTGTCTTTACGGGCACGGCTTGTAAAGCGGAGATCGCCATTGCGAACTGTCCCTGCTCGCGGTATTGTCCCGCGACCGCTCGCAGTACATCGGGATCTTTGGGAGCGTGGGCCTTCGCGCGGTTCAAGAAGCGGGCTGACTCGTCAGGCTGAGATAGGTTCTGATAAACGTGAGCAAGCAGCAAGTCCGTGTGAGGGGACGGTTGCAAGGCATCCGCGCGGCGGAGAAATTCGAGCGAGCGAGTGGGGTCTGAGCTGATGAGAAGTTCGCCCGCAAGCTGCAGGCTTGTCGCGTCGTGCGGATTAGCCTCGACTACGCGCTGAAGCAGTTGTTCTGCTTCCGCGTCTCGCCCCATGCGTGCGTAGGTCTGCGCGAGTCCGGCCATGCCCTTCGTCGAATTGGGTTGGATCTTCAGCCCGCGATTGTAGGAGTCGACAGACACCTGATAGCGCTCGTCGAGTCGTGCAGCATAGCCCAGCAGAAACCATAGCTCAGCGTCTTGAGGGGCGGACTTAGCCGCGCGTTCCGCGAAAGACACTGCGGCTGCGTAATCATTTCTCTTCAAAGCGTCTTGTGCGGCCCGAGCTTGGCGCGCAATGTCGATGCTCGATCCCCAACCTAGATTCGTGCTGCCGTCGCTCGAACTGGCAGCCTTCTGATGGTACGACTGAGGTTCGGATGCAGGCGTACCAGCTTGGCCGCTCAGGTCGTAGGTCTGAGCTGTGGCAAAGGTCGCCGCGGCAAAGCCGAGCAGAAGAACGATACAGGAACTCGCGAGCGGGAATCGGCATATCACGGTGTCACCACGCTGTACACAAGTGTTTGGGTTCCCTCTGTCCGCACAATCGTCTTTGCGGTTCCAATCAGATGCGGGTCCCAGGGTTATGGCTGCCACCGGAAGCGTTGTTTTGTGGAGTCCTGTAGCGGCTCAGAAATAATAGTGGAGAAAATTACCAAGTAAACCCTGCGAGTGGTTTAGGAATCCAAGCTGTCGCCATGGAAACGCTGGCCTATCCGGAAAGCACAATGCTGCGGACATTAACCCCGCGTAATTATGACTATGCTCGTCCTATTCCACTTCTCGCAATTGTGCTGATAGCGCTGGTCGTGCACGGGCCTTTGCTGTTGATGCAGCTTCCGGCAGGTTCATTCGATGCGAATTTCCACATGTTCTTCGCTTCGCATTATGCGCATCACTGGTTCGACCCGTGGAACGAAAAATGGTTTGGAGGTTTCTCGCAAACGACGTATCCACCTTTAACCCACCAGTGGATCGCGCTGCTGTCGAATATTGTTGGGCTGACGATGGGGTACATGCTGGTGCAGTTGATTGCTGTCCTCCTGCTGCCGGTTGGGGTGTTCCGGTTCGCGAGAATTTGGGTGGAAGAGCGGGAAGCCAGCTATGCCGCGCTCGGCAGCGTTTTTCTGGGAGCCCTCGCGTTT
>PLBD01000022.1 GCA_003135315.1 Acidobacteriaceae bacterium
CAGGCTCAGATCGCTCTGGCCTCGGGTGGGAGCGGCCTCTCCGCCGAAACGTAACCTATCGTCACGCCTCACCTCGCAACATACAAGGGTGGGAAGGAAGAACTCACTGCACCGTCCCCGCCGGGCGCAGCCGTCTCAAGTCCAGCGCGCACTCTACTGCATTCTGCGCCTGCAGATCAAGATTATCCGATGCCACCCACAGCCAGATCCTCGAAGCCACATTCGGATTGCGCCCACCCTTTTCCGCCCGCAGCCGCACAAGCAGATCGTCCTGCCCCGTTGCAGCAAGGTTCGAAGGCGAATCCGTGTCCTCCAGGATCAAGTCGACGTGCTCCCCGCTCAACGCCTCTTCAATCGCTGAAATCTCTACCGGTCTTTCAAACTCAACTGCAATTGAGAAAGCATGCCCGTGGAACACGGGCGCCAGAATCACCTGTAAACCAAGCGGCGGCCTGCGTCCATCGCTCAGCGCCTCATAGTGTCTGCGTATCTGCGCTTCCTCCGCGCCCAGGTTGATTTTGGAATTCTCGCCTAACCCGCTAAGAAGGTTATAGGCGGCCTGCGCATCGTAAACGGCCTTCGGGATTCCCTGAAAACTGAGCAGGCTCACGGTCTGCTGGTGCAGTTCATCCATCGCCGCGCGCCCAAACGCGCTGGCCGGTTCCATAACCGTGGCTGCGGCATAACGAATCGGTGCAGCCTGCTGCAGGCGCTCCAGCAGCAACGACAGCACCAGTGCCGCCGGGTGCGCCGGCGCTACCGCCGGAGTAAACAGATCCGCTGTCGCGCGTTCAGAACCCAGCCATGGCGCCCGCACCAGCACGCCGGCTTCCTGATCCAGCGCCCCGCTCAAATCCAGCACGGTTGAGCCCGCGCGCAAAGCCTCGCGCCAGTGCTTGCGCGTCAGCGCCTCGTCTCCCACGAAAAATGAAAAGTCGACGTGGTCAAACGAGTCCGCGCCCAGCGCCTGAATGAAAGTGACCTCATCGCCCACCTGGTCCAGTTGGCCCTGCGACTCCTCTTCATCCAGAAGCACGAACGACGCCGCAGCCAACGGCGACTCCGACAGTGCTTCCTTTAACTCGCGCCCCAGCACTGCAGACGCTCCAGCAATTGCAATTTTGTACACGGGGTTCCTCGCCGAAGGGTATATACGAAGGACTATCGAATCCGTTCCGCTACTGCTCGATCCTCTGGCCCGTCAGCCTCGGGTCTTCGCCGCCGCCGCCGCGACCAGCCATACGCCGCCCGCGCCCAGATGCCGGAAAACATGTACGTCAGGCCGATTCCAAAAAATACGACATTCGAATACCGGATCATCACATAGAACACAATCGCCAGCACGAAGAGCAATTGGAATGGATGCGTTCGCGAAAAGTTGATCTCTTTCCCCGACCAGAATCGCCAGGTGCTCACCATCAGGAAGGAGATAGCTGCGACAAACACCGACCAACCGATGGACAGCCACCAGATCTGTAGCGGGTTGCCCTGCACCAGGTGGACCACGGCGACCAGCGCACCAGCCCCCGCGGGAATCGGCATTCCGACAAAATACTTACGTCCCGGACGGCCTGGATTCGACGGCTGTGGGTTGACCTGGATATTGAAACGCGCCAGGCGCGAGGCGCCGGCCAGTAGAAACGCAAACGTAACGATCGCGCCAATCTGAATCACATGCGTGCGCCAAACCAGGTTGCCTTCCACGGGCAGCATGCGAAAGCCCCACATCCACGCCAGCACCGCGGGTGCCACGCCAAATGCAATCACATCGGCAAGAGAATCCAGTTCTCCGCCAAAGGCGCTGGCCGTGTTGGTCAGACGCGCAATGCCGCCGTCGAAGAAGTCAAGGACTATCGCAACTCCAATCGCCTTGGCAGCCTGATCGAAGTGCCAGGGATCGTTCGCCGTACCTTGAATGGCCTGCGAGATCGCATAATAGCCCGCTGCCATATTACCGGCCGTGAACATCGACGGCAGAAGGTACAAACCCTTCCCGGGGCGGCGGCGCGCCGGAACGCCGGCATCAGGTTGTTGGGAACGGCCGATCATCGCACCTCCGCAACATCGCGCAGTTGAGATCGCAAGGGAAGCGGCTGAGCCACAACCGCTAGGACGCTCGATCCGCCCTTCACATGGTCGCCCACGCGAACTTTCATTTCGGCGCCGGCCGGAAAAATCACGTCAGTGCGCGAGCCAAACTTGATCAGGCCTACCCGCTCGCCGCGCTCGACCGTGTCCCCGGCTTTCTTGGTGAACACGATCCGCCGCGCTATCAGCCCGGCGATCTGCTTCATCACTACCTTGCCGGCGTCGCCGCGTATGGTGACAACGTTTTGCTCGTTCAGGTCGGCCGAGGCTGCGCCCATGGCATTGACGAACTTGCCCTTTTGATAATGCACGTCTTCAATCACGCCGCTGACTGGCGAACGATTCACGTGGACATTGAACACGTTCAGGAAAATGCTGATGCGGGTAAGTGCAGGGCTTTCGGCCTTCACCGCGACCACCTTGCCGTCGGCCGGCGCAACCGCCAGCGGCCCTTGCGGAATCACGCGCTGCGGGTCGCGGAAAAAGTACAGGCAGAACAGCGCCAGCACCCACAGCGGCGCGCCGAACCACGGGTTCACCAGCCAGCAGACGATGCCGCCGGCGCCGGCCAGC
>PLBD01000355.1:0-2816 GCA_003135315.1 Acidobacteriaceae bacterium
CTCTAAGGCGTGGACACGGCAGGAAAAAAATATGCAATGGAATCCCCGGAATGGTATATAGTCTCGGGCGGTTGGAGGAGAAATCATGAGCATCGATGCGTACTATTACAACTGGATGTGGGCATGGGATTCCGGCGGGGACGGGACCTCGACCAGCGCTAAAATCCGCTTCGATCCGCAATATGCCTACGCGGAAACGTCGCTGAGCTTTGCTGATGGCGGCGGCTACACCGGCATCGGAATCACGCATTACGAGACGCGTCCGGTGCCGAACGGGCCCAACCAGCCTACCGACTTTCCCTGGGACCCTAACTTCACTTTCCCGCCCGCGGTGGATGCTGACCAGATGACCCTGGTAATGGCCGAACTTGACGTTGGAGGCAGTACCTCGGTGACCGGGCTTCTGACGGTTTTCCTCTGGGGCTAGCTCCGACGGCGGGTAGCCTTAGAGGCAAAGACCTGAACCTGGTTTCCTTTTGAGCTGAATTGCGGAGGCGTTTATGTTGCAAATGGGTGGCACTCTTAAGGCGACGGCACACCTGATCTGCGTGGTCTACGATGCGCGCACGGGCGACATCGTCCATGTGCATCACGACATATCACTGAACAAGGGCCCCTACCCCAGCGAAGCGGAAGTTGAGGCCGCGGCGCTGGCGCAGGTGCAGAAGCGGGGCCGGAATATGGGCGATATGAAAACGCTGCATGCCCAGCCGCATGACTTTAAGCCGCACGCGCGGTACAAGGTCAACCCGCAGCGGCGAGCACTCGAGCAGGTTTCGCGTAAATAGAATCGACGGTAAGCGGCCCTGGCTCTGTCTCCGGACCGCCGTTGAGCCTGAGCCGTTTTGACAAAGGCCCAGGCCAGAAACACGGAGCTAGCACTTTCGCGTTTACACCGATTGGTGTCGGACTTTCCCGTCTATTTTCTGCTTACAGCATCGCAGCCAAAGCCTTCCCGCCTCATGCAGAATTTTTCAGCTAGAATCTACGTAACTCAGGAGGAAGAATGGCAGGAGTGAACCTGGCGGATGCGCGCCGCGTGATTGCCGCCGCGGAAAAGAAAGCTCAGGAAATCGGGCAGCCGATGAACATTGCCGTGGCCGACGAAGGCGGCAACATTGTGGCCCACGTGCGCATGGACGGCGCATGGATCGGCAGCATCGACATCTCCATGAAGAAGGCCTACAGCTCGCGCGCCTTCGACATCGCGACCAAAGACCTGGCCACGCACTCGCAATCCGGCGGCCAGTTCTTCGGCATCCATGTTTCCAACGATTGCAAGATCATGATCTTCGCCGGCGGCATTCCGCTGAAGCGGGATGGCAAGGTTGTGGGTGCGATCGGCGTCAGTGGCGGCTCAGGCGAGCAGGACCACGCAGTCGCGGAAGCGGGGGCAGCGGCGTTCTAGGCCATCTCAGCGGTACTCGTTTCTTGGCCGACGTCGGAGGTCTGCATGAGCGATGATATCTTCGCAGCCATCAGCGCGAACGACAAACCAACCGTCGCCGCGTTACTTGACCGCGAGCCGGGCTTGGCCCATGCCCGCAACCAGGCCGGTGTGTCGGCCCTGATGCAGGCAGTTTACGAAAACCGGCCGGAGATTGTTGACCTGCTGCGCGGCGCGGCCGGCGATCTCGATATCCATGAAGCTGCGGCGTTGGGTGATGTCGCCCGTCTGCAGATCGTGCTCGCCCAGGACGCAACGCAAGCAAGCTCGCGCAGTAACGACGGGTTCACTCCGCTGCATCTGGCGTGCTTCTTTCGGCAACTGGAAGCGGCGCAAGACTTGCTGGCTGCCGGGGCCGATCCCAATGCAGTTTCGGCCAGTCGCATCGCCATCATTCACAGCGCCGCCGCCTCCCGGGAAGCGGCACTCGTAAGGTTGGTTTTGGCCGCCGGAGCTAATCCCGATGTGCAGCAACAGGGCGGCTACACGGCCCTGCAATCGGCCGCCGCACACAACCACGTTGAAATGGCGCGAGCCTTGCTCGCTGCCGGGGCCGATCGCTCGATTGCCAATGACGAGGGTCTCACAGCGTGGGATATGGCGATGAAGAATGGCGCGAAGCAAGCTGCCGAGTTGCTGGCCATGTGAAGACGGCAATCGGCCGAGGCTACTGCAGTTCGGCCTCGCCGGCTACTGTGCCTGCGGAATGGCTGCGAAGAATTCCAGTGCCTATGATCACTGCGCCAAACAGCAACAGTACGCGCAGCACATTGGCATGCAACACCGGATCGCCCAGCAGAATCCTGATCAGGCCGAAGGCAGCGCTCGCCGCACACAAGGCGAAGTAGAGACGCTCCCTGGTGCAGCGGGAAAAGCGCAGCAGGACCAGCAGAACGGTAGTAACGATCACGTAAATCGTCAGGAGAATAGCTCCGCCGACGACTTTCTGGCTGCGAACCGAAAAAGGTTCGGCGCGCGAGATGGCCAGTTGCACGCCTGCCACTCCCATGAAGAATACGGAATGGACCAGCGCAATGATGGCGCGCTTGCGGTTATTGATGATGGCAAAGCGGTCCATGAACACGTTTTAGTTTGCCGTATCGAGTGCACATCTGGCTGTGACGAAAATCACAGGGAAGGTGTTCGTTAATCGAAGGAACGGTGAGGCCCACCGAACGAAAACNNTGCAAAAAACCCTCGCGGTGTGCGAGGGCAGCATATCTGGAGCGGGAGACGGGATTTGAACCCGCGACTTCGACCTTGGCAAGGTCGCACTCTACCACTGAGTTACTCCCGCTCGGGGAACTTAAATTATAGCGAATGCATTAAGAAGCGGGCAAATCGAAGTAACCAGCAATTAGCAACTAGC
>PLBD01000355.1:2846-3702 GCA_003135315.1 Acidobacteriaceae bacterium
GGTAGTGTCCTAATTTGGATTCTGGCGTTTATGGTCTTCAGCCGGCATCTCGCCGGAGTCGTTGTATTTGGGCAGCAAGTGCAGCCTCTTACCCTCCACATAAAAGCCAAAGTTCCTATATCTTCGGCGTGCAAACATATCTGCAAATTCGGCGTAGAGCCAGACCGCGAATACCAAATTCCCGCCCATCAATCCCTTGTATTCGGTGGGCGTGATGGGATGTCCAACGCCTACAACGACTTCCAAGAAAGCCCCACTTCCGGGGTCGATAGTCGATGGCTCTCCAAGCCTAACCCGGTGGGCCTTGTCGCTGAAATCCACAAAGGGCGACGACGCCGTGGGTGCGACCACAATCTCCGTACAAGCGTGAATCCTGCAATCAATCGCGGGGGTGCTTCCGTTGTTGACGATGCGAAAGACCGACTGCGGGTCAACCCCAATGCCCACATAGACATCTTGGTTGGTCTCGGCGAGGGTCAGGTATGCGGCGGCGCTTGCTCTCAGGTAGTCAGCATTAAGCATCGCCGCCACCGCGGCCTTTTTGGTTTGGACGGCCTGAATCCACACGGCTATGAGAGTGGCAAAAGCAGCCGCAACCAAGGCCCCTGTGAGAACCACGTACACCTTGTCCCAGAGTTCCTTTGGGGGCATTTCCTTGACCGCTACGGGGTATTGTTTGTCTGCGGGCTGTACATTTTCGGATGCGGGCCGCTTCTCGGGATTGGTACCTGGCTGTGCATCTACGGGCGTCGCGTTGGCTGGACGTTGATTGCGCTGGGCCTTATCTGCGACGTTCTGGCAACTGGCGTTTGGTATGACGGAGAAACTCGATACGACGAACAACAATGGCGCGATT
>PLBD01000131.1 GCA_003135315.1 Acidobacteriaceae bacterium
CGGCGGTCTCGGGACGCATTCAGCAGATGTCCAACAGGCCTGCGAATGGACCCGGCTACGATGTCGCCACCGTCGTGCTCGAAGCCAATGCCGATAAGGTCTATCAGACCGCGGTGAAGTCGCTGCAGGCTCGCACTGACATAACCGTCACTGGCAATGATGCCAGGAGCCGGGTGGTTAAGTTCGCCAAAGGCCCGCAAGTAGCAAGCATGCAAGCCACTCCGCTCGGCCCCAAGTTGACCCAACTCGTGATCGCTTCCAACCTCACCGAAGCGCAGCCCGACTCAACTTCCCTGGTAGTGCAAGGAGTGCTGCACGTTTGCAAAGAGATGAACGTCCAGTGCTCGCTCGAAGGACAGTGAGGGCCAGCGGATCGCCGGCCCTCCTTCCCAACTGAAACTGGAAGCTGCTCCAGTGCCTACTGCGACAACTTGCTGTAGTTGGTGTTGGTAGTGGTCACGCTGATCTGCTTGGACGGTGCATTCAGGACGGTTTGCGCCGCGTAATTCGTCCCGTCCGGCAAAGAGGCGAATTGCACGGCCAGAGTTATCGGGTCCTTGGGATCATCCAGATAAGTATTGACGTTGACTGTCTGAATTTTCTTGGTTGCCATGTCGAACGCAATCGTCATCTGGTCCCCGGGCTGGGCATAGTTCTTAAAGACCAGCTGCGGCGCGCCGCCGCCGGGCACGATTGACACGTTGTGCGCCTGGAATGCCTGCTGCATGCGTTGGGCATCAGGCGGCACGTACATGCTGAGGACCCCTTTCACCTGCCCCATATAATCCTGCATTTCCTCAGTCTTTTTCTCGATGACGCGCTGCTTGAGCCTGCCCTGGCGGCCGCTTTGCTGCGCTTGTTGCTGGTCAATGGGGACCTTCTGGATCTGCCCGTTGGGGCCGTAGCTGCACAGGTTTGACTTCGGCGGCTTCTGCTCACCCTTCAGCGTGAGCGTCTGGGTTTCCACCCACTGGTACTGATGCAACTTCTGCTTGTTTGCCGCTGCGGACTGCTTCAAAGCCGCGAATTTCTGTTGCAGCTCCGAGGAGCCACCGGCGCCCATTTGGGCAACAACTGGAGTCGCCAGCAGGGCAACAACCAATAGAATTCCGCAGTTCAACTTGATCCGACTTTCCATTCTCATTCTTGTCTCCAGTACAGCTTGGCGTGTTTCAGATTGAGGTTCGCGACTAGTCACCGGAGGCCGCAGTCGCAGGGGACGAACTCACAGGGGCCGATCTATCGGTTTCGGCGCTGTCCTTCTCGGGGGCCCATGAAAGTATTTTCAAGTCCAGCACAAATATCGAGTACAGCACCGGAACCATCAGCAAGGTTATAAAAGTTGCCACCGTCAGTCCACCAATTTGTGCATAGCACAACGGCTGCCAGAGCGGGCCTCCATGCATGGCCAGGGGAAACAGCGCCAGGACGGTGGCGCCAACGGTGATCATCACCGGGCGTAGGCGAATGATACCAGCATCGATCACCGCTTCTTCGAAGGGCTCTCCCTTGGCGTGCATCTCCTCAATGAAGTCGAAGAGCACGATCACGTGACTCACGATGACGCCGATCAGGCTGGCAATGCCCAGGAAGGCCATGAATCCGAACGACGTCTTCATGACCCACAGCCCGAGGATCGCGCCCGCAACTCCGTAAGGCGCAGCCGCGAAGACCAGTATTGGCTTGATGGCATTGTTGAACTGGAAGAGCAGCGCCAGGTAAATCATCATCACCGAAATCGCCAGCACCAGTGCCAGGTTGCGGAAGCCTTCCTGTTGCTTGTTGTACTCGCCGCCAATCGTGATGCGATAGCCCGGCGGCATGGCCTTCTCGAACTCCTTGAGCTTGGGGATGACGGCGTTGGTGATCTCCGACGCCAGATGACCGGGCGCAGGGAACGCGTAGATCGACATCTCGCGGAAGTGGTCGATGCGGACGATGCGGTTCGTCGTCATGCTGTTCTGGATGTCGGAGATCTGCACCAGTGGAATCTTGGTGTTGTCTTGCGATGACCCCGAGTAAACGTACAGGTTCTGAATGTCCGACAGCCGCGATCGCTCGCTCATCTGCAGCCGCGCGACAACCGGAATATTCTTGTCACCCTCCTGCAAGCTGGTGACGGTGGTGCCGCTCATGGCGCTCGTCGCCGAATTGGCAACATCCATGTTGGTGATTCCGGCGAGATTGGCGCGGTCAGGATTGACCTGTAGCGTTACCTGAAAACTCTCCTTCTGCCACTCGTTGCGCACCCGCCTTGCCTCGACCGCGGAGCGCACCATGTCTTCCACCTGCGAAGCGATCTTGCGCATCTCCGCAATGTCCTCGGCACTGCGCGTGGAGCTGACGTCGGCATCGCTGACCACGCGAATCTCCACCGGATAGTTGATGGGGTTGGTCTGCAACTGGCGATAATCGCAGCGCACGCCCGGCAGCTTCGCGCTGAGGACGGGCTGCACCTGATCGACAAATTTCGGCGTGATGTCCTTGTCGGTCAACTGCACCAGAACTTGCGCGTAGTTGAGCTGCTTGGGCTGCGGCGACACCGAGAACCAGAATCGCGGGCTGCCACCGCCAACCCAGCTTGTCACGTAGCGCAATATCTGCGCAGCCGAGCCGTCCTTCTCCGGATGCTGCTTGCCCCACTCGTCGGCTTGCTGGCGGATGATCTGCTCCACTTGCTGTGCTGCCGTATTCGTGGCATCGAAGTTGGCGTCGTTGGGCAGCCAGACATCGACGTAAGACCAATACTGCACATCGTCGGGAAAGAACGATGTCCTCAACTGCGAAAACAGAAACCCTCCCAGCACCAGGAACGCCAGCGATCCGATGGCGACCTTCCAGCGATGCTCGATGGCGAATTTGGCGACCGCGGCGTACTTGCCGGTGAAGCCTTTGCTGCGCCGCTCCTCGATCGGCGGCTCCGGCTTGCCCGGCCGCAGCAGGTAGTATCCCAGCAGCGGGATGAACGACATGGAAGCCAGCCGCGAGCAGACCAGTGCGACTGTCATCACCACCGGCAGGCTGTAGATAAACTCGCCGGTGGTTCCTGTGATCATCAGGAAAGGAACGTACGCGACGATGTTGGTCACCGTGGCGTACATAATCGCGGTAGCAATTTTCGTCGGGCCGAGCCACGGCGCGATGATGCGGGGATGGCCCTCGGCCAGCATTCGCTTAATGGAATCGCCGGCCACCACGGGATCGTCCACCAGCAATCCCAACGCGATAATCAGCGATGCCACCGAAACCTGCTGGATGTCGATGCCGAGCACGTAGATGATGCCGAATGTCATGGCCAGCGTGATCGGGATCGAGATGGCCATCAGCACCGCCGAGCGCCACTCCCAGAAACCGAACAGCGAGACGATGACCACCAGCCCGATCGCCTCGTACAACGCGTCCATAAACAGATCGATCTGTTCTTTCACCTGCACCGGCTGGCTGGAAGTGGGGACAATGACCAGGTCGTCGGGCAGATATGGTTTCAGGCTGTCCAGCTTCTCTTTGACGTGGTCGCCGAAAAGATTGATCTGCTGGCCCGAGCGCATGTTGATCCCGAGCGAGATGGCACGGCTGCGGACCCAGTTGCCGCCGGGGTCACGCCACGTCAGGTAGTTCAGATAGGTGGGCGGACTTTGATACGTGCGCGAGATGTCGACCAGATCGCGCAGGTAGACGGGACTGTTCGACGACGAGACTCCAATGATGACGTTGCCGATGGCGGGCGCATCGGGGAAGAGGCCGGAGGGATTGATCACCAGGTCCTGCGGGCCCACCTCAAGCGAGCCGGCCGGCAGCGTGATGTTCTGCGCGTTCAGGACGTCTTTCAGTTTGGAAGGATCGTATCCGTATTGCGCCAGCCGTTGCTGCGAGTAGTTGAGGTATATCTGCTCCTGGAGCACGCCCGCCCGCGTGATCGTCGAGGTCTCAGGCACGCCTTGCAGCGTGCGTTGGATCAGGTCCGTGTAGTTGTCGAGCTGGCGGTACGAATATTTCGCGCCGGCAACTTTGGCGAGCTGGGCCTCGGTGTCGGCGGGATCGCGGATGATGGCCGGCTGCCACGCGTCGGGATAGAGCTCGGAACGCTGCAGATTGTTCCGGATCAGTAGCTCGCCGCGCTGCCGGATGGTCTCGTCATCGAACGTGGTACTGGCATCGAGTCCCACATAACCGGGGCCGTCGAAGAAGTGCAGGTCCCTGAGGGTACCGTTGCGCTGGGCAATGGAGGCGATGTTTTCGAAATTCTCGCGCACCGGGCTGGCGGCGACCGAAAGAGGGAAGGCATAAATGATGCTGACCCGCGGCTGAGGTGAATTCCTGGGCAGGTCATTCCGCGTCTGCTCGATTGCCTTGCGGATGGCGATGGCGCGCAGCGCAACCTCGGTAGGCGTGACGATTGGGCTGGCAACCGTGAGCATCAGGGCGGCTGTGTCGCCGAAGTTGCTGTTGAACTGGATTGGCCCGGCGCCGCGCGGCAATTGCAGCTGGTTCAGCTTCAGGTTGATGTCGCTGAATTCCTTCTGCTTGTCTTTGACGTTGTCGTCGAGTTGGATATAAACCACCGAGAGCCCGGGAAAGCTGAGCGATCGAATGCCGAAGTTGGAGGGACTGGGCGGCTTGATGGTGGTGTTTTGCGCGGCCATTTGCTCGATGGGCCGCGTGATAAGCTGCTCGACCTGTTCGGCGGTTGCGCCGGGCCACTGGCATTGCGCAGAGGCCACGCGGACGGGAATGTCCGGGTCCTTGCGCTTGGGCATCTTATGGTAGCCATACCATCCCCAAACGAAGGTCGCCAGCAATAGGATCAAGCCAACCTGCCGGTGCTCGGTGAAGAACCGGGCAGTGTTGTGCGTGGTCGCGATGATCTCGGCGTCGGACTTGTGATGGGTCGTCATTGCGCTTCTGATTATTGAAGCGGCACAGCTTTAAGCAGGCCCCGAGCCGGCTGAAGGGTGCGCCGTTGCAAACCCTTTATTCTTGTCATGACGAGCGGGCATCAGCCCGCGAGGGATCTGCTGTTCGATTTCTCCTCACGGAATAATCCGCACCTCATCACCATTCTTGATCATGTTTATTCCCGAGGTCACGACGCGATCGTTGATATTTACGCCGCTGCGTACGGCGATCATGTTCCCGTAGGTATTGCCCAGAGTCACATCCTGGGTATGCACCTTCACCGTGTCGCCCGTTCCTTCGGTCACGAACACCGCAAAACCATTCAGATTCGAGGGGCTGCGCACTACCGCCGAGATCGGCACCACGGTTACGCTGCCGGACGGCGAGGATGCGCCGATTGTCAGGGACGCGATCATTCCCGCCTTCAGCAGATTTTGCGGATTGTCGATTCGGACCTCGACCGAGTAGACCCGGCTCTTGGGGTCGGCAGCCGCGGAAATGGCGGTCACGTGACCGGAGAAAGGTTTGGGTAGCGCTTCCGTAATCACCGTTTGCGGACTGCCCAGCTTGATGCGGCCAATCGCGGTGTCAGGAACGCCAAAGACAGCTTTCACGGTGCGAGTGTCAGCCAGAGTAAAACCAACCGTCGCCGGACTGACAAGCGTGCCAACATCCACACTTCGCTTCAGCACCCAGGAGTCGAACGGCGCGCGCAATTCGCAATAGCCCAGAGCGATTTGCGCTTCGGCAATGGAAGCTTTCGCATTATCCACCGCCGCCTGTGTGCTCTGAAGTTGCGCGTTGCTGTCGTCGTAATCAGGCTTGGTAGCAGCGCCCACTTTGTACAGCGCTGACACGCGCTCAAACGACAACTTGGCTCGTTCGTGATCGGCCTGAGCTTTGTCCGCCTGGGCCTGCGCCTGCGCCAGCTTCTGCAGGTAGTCGTCCGGTTGCACAGTGGCCAGCACGGTCCCTTTGGTCACGTAGTCGCCCTGGTCGATGTTGCGAACGTGACCGTCTGCGTCGGTCACTTGACGGATGCTCGCCAGGTAGCCGTTCGACTTGAAGGCGAGGTCCACCTGCTGGTACGGCTGGATGTTCGCCGAATACGCGTTGCCGGTATCGGTATCGAGAGTTCGCACTTCAGCCGTGCGCACCGGCACAAGTGTCGGCTGGTTAGTCGTCTCTTTGCTGCAACCAGACAGCAGGACCGCAGTCAAAACTGCACTCAGACCGATCGGGCCGAACCTTGCCGCCGGTGTTCTGTGCATGGGCTTCACTCCTCCCCGATCGCTTTCTGGAAATTCGCCTTCGCGGTCCAGAATTTGGCCATCGCCTCGTTGTACTCTGCGTTGGAGCCCTCGACGGCCGACTGCTGCTGCAGCACGTCGCGCAGCAGAGCGGTCTGCTGCGCATACTTCTGCGTGACCTCGCGCAGCTTCTCGGTCGAGGCTTCCTTCTTTGCCGTCGCCACTGAGACGGCGACCCGCGCTTCGTGCAGTGCCCGGAACTGCGTGTCCAGATTGATCAGGATCTGCGCCTTAGTATCGTCAAGGCTCAGCTTGCTCTGCTCCACCGCGATGACCTTCTCGTTAACTTCGTCCCTGCGCCGGCCCCAGTCGAACGGCTCCCAGTTGAACTCGAATCCAATCCCCATCACGTTTTGCGGCACAAAGTTGACACCGAAGGGCGAGAGGTAGTGAAAGGATGCGCCCAGGTCCGGCAGGTATTGCGACTTCACCAGCCGCCGGGCGTTATCGGCCTGTTTCACCGTGATCTCGGCTTCTTTCACCTTGGGATTCTGCGCCAGCGCCAGGGCTTGCGCTTGCGGAAGGTTGTCCTCCGCCGTCGACAACTCGGTCGGATTCACCGCGCTGAACGGCGTGTTGATGTCGCGGCCCAACAGATTGTTCAGACTTTCCTTGGCCGAAGCGAGCTTGTCCTGATACTGCAGAAGCTTGAACTCCTCATCCGCGAGTTTGGCCTTCACCTCCAGCAGCTCGGACTTCAGCACGACCTGTTCGTCCAGATACTGAGTGGTGATGCGATCGAGTTCCTCGTATTGCTTGATACTCGCTTCGGTCGCGTCGATGGCGTTTTGGATCTCCACGATGGAGTAGTAAGCCTGCCGCACGTCGTCAACAATCGAAATGCGCTCCTCACGCACCTTTTGGACAGCTTGCTCGACGGACAGTTCTTCGCCGTGAATATGAATATTGATCTTGTAGAGCGTCAGCAGTGGCTGAGAAGCGGTACCAAAGACATAGGCCGTCGGCTGGCTGGGAGTGGTGATGTTCGTGTTTGTGGCAGGGATGGGACCGATGCCCGGATACGTCCCGAACTGGCCTGCCTGCACCGTGAAGTTGATGGGCTGAAGCAGCTGCGAGGCGAATACGTAGGTGTTGAACGAAGGAAGCCGCCTGGTTTTCTCCGCAGCCAGCTTCTCCTTGGAGCTATCGAGACCAAGGGAAACGATTTTCAAGTTGCGATTGTTTGCCAGCGCAATTTGGACGGCTTGGTCCACCGTGAGGACCTCGGCCGGAAGCGCAGGCTGTTCTGCCACGGCGGCGAGGCTAAGAAAACCCACCGTCAATAAAAGGGTGCCCCCTATAACCGCTCGTAGGCGATGCATCGCCCTCCCGATGAAACCCATACAGTGCGAATGGCACCGGTGGGACGCGCGTGTTGCGGATGTTCCTTATGAGAGTGCTCCGCAGTATACAGCGCTCTCACGCGTGCAGCAAGATGGGCGAGTTGAATTGATTACCCGCCTCGCTTCATTCATTCCTGGCCGCCTGTCCCGACTTTCCCCATGTAAAGGGCTGGCTGTGAATTGCCGATGAGACCAGTGACGAATCGTGTCCGCCAGAGGTTGCGATCAGAAAAGCCAAGCACGATCTTCTTGCCCGGACACGGCTCGCATAGCGCCACATTCCGTGGCATTTGAAGTCTTGCAACAACCGGGAGGCGATTCCGTGGTCAACCAAGGCAAGAAACAGGGAATAAGCAGGAGAGACTTCGTCAAAACTATCGGGGCTGGGATTGGAGCGTTACAAACCGCCGGCGTCGGCCTCGGCATGCTGGAGCTAACCGGCTGCGGAAGCAGTGCAGCGCCGCCCCAGCCGGTGCCGCCGCAGATTGTGTCCTGGCCTATCGCGCGCCAGGTTTACACCACCGCTCAACAGCAGGTGCTGCCAGTCGCGATCGCTCCCACCATCCGGCACCTCAGCCCGGGCGACGTATCCCTCTATGCGAAGTACGGCTACAGCGCGTGGAATATTGGTGGGCCGTTGCAGCACGTCGTCCGCAAGGACATTGCGCCGGCTTACACGGGAGCGCCTAACGTCTCGCGCCTGCTGTACTACTTTTCCATGTCCGACATTCATATCGCGGACAAAGAGTCTCCCGCTCAGCCCATCTACGTTGGCTGGAGCGCGCCCTACGGTCCAAGCTCGTCCGGCTTGTCGTCGGCCTATTCGCCGATTCTCATGTCGACCCCGCAGGTGCTCGACGCGGCCATCCAGACGATCAATGCGATGCATAAGATATTGCCGTTCGATTTTGGCCTGTCACTCGGAGACGCTTGCAACAACACGCAATACAACGAACTGCGCTGGTTCCTCGACACCATCGACGGTAAAGTCATCATCCCCAGCTCAGGCGCCCATGTTGGGGCGACCACCATCGATTACCAGATGCCTTTCTACGCGGCCGGAATCAACCGCGATCTCCCCTGGTACCAGGCGATCGGCAACCACGACCAGTTCTGGATGGGCTCGCAGTTTGAAAACACAAAGACTCGGAAGGCCCACATCGGCAGCGCCATCCTCAACTTGGCAGACGATCCCGCGAACTCAGACCTGGACAGTACGGGCGATTATATGGGCGTGATTGACGGCAAGACGGTTTACGGTGACATCTTCGGCGCAGGACCGGTAGCCGATTTCACAACGCCTCCCGCCGTGGTTCCGGACGCAAGCCGCCATACCCTGGCTGGCCTCACCTCGACGACCGTGAATTGGATGTCGGAGTTCTTTAAGACAACGAGCAACCCCGTCGGTCACGGATTTACCCAGACCAACCTCGACCAGGGGCATGCCTGTTACAGCTTCGTGCCCGAGTCCGATATCCCGATCAAGTTCATTGTGCTGGACGATACGGTGAAGGGACCGGACCAGGCTGACTACGCCGCCGGCGCTCTCGACGATCAGCGATACCAATGGCTGGTCGGCGAGCTCGACGCCGGACAGGCTGCCAATCAACTCATGGTGATCGCGGCGCATGTCCCTATCCTGCCGCAAAGCAGCCTGACCGATACCACGCCCTATCCCATGTGGCCCGGTCCGGAATATACCGACGCCTACGTGCTCAATATGCTCCACCAGTATCCCAATCTCATCTTGTGGATGGCGGGACACCGGCACGTCAATGTGGTGACGCCACAACCCGATCCCCACGGCGATCCCACGCTGGCCTTTTGGGAGGTGGAAACCTGCTCGTTGCGCGATCATCCGCAGCAGTTCCGCACCTTCGACATCCGCCGTAACAGCGACAACACAGTTTCCATCATCATCACCAATGTCGATCCCGCAGTGCAATACAACTCGCCGGCATACAAGTCCCGCGGGTACGCCCTGGGAGCGTTCCGGATCTTTGGCGCCACGCCTGCCATCATCGCCGACACCACGTCGCACTCTTACAACGCCGAGCTCGTGGTTCAACTAACGCCCGTGATGCAGTCGGTGATTTCGCAAGCCGGATCGGCAATACGCTAGGCACGGGTTTTGGGAGAGGACGGAGGCAGTTATGAGCAAGGGTACCTTGGTACCGCTAGTGTTTGTGATTCTTGCTTTGACCCTGTTCGCGGGATGCGGCGGCTCAGCCGCTCCCGAGCCATCCACGCCGCCAGCTCCCGCTCCGCTCAACGCCGCCAACATTAACCTGATCTTCGTAGTCAGTGAGGATCTGGCTTACCACGCTGCGGGCGACATCAATTCAAAGACGGCAAATCTCACGGACCAGGGACTGCAGCGGTCGCTCCGTATGGCTAGTTTCCTTCAGCAAGACGTACTGGGAGGAAGAAATGTAAGTGCTATCTATTCTGTTGTACCCACGACCCATCCCCAGACCGCTAACCAATACCCTGACATGGTGGGACTGGAAACAATTGAGCAGTTTGCCATGCTGAATCAGATCAGTTTGTCCTATGAGAGCTATACGCCGATTCCCGCCAGTAGCTATCCGGTCAATGTGTCGTATTCGTCAGCAGCCCTGCCGGATGGAGTTGCACAGCCGTTCCTAACTTGCCCGACGATTGGAACTGGATCTACATACAGTTGCCAAGGGCTGGATTTCAGAGACCTGGAAGGTGCCAACGAAACCCTGGCCGGCGGTATCGTCACGGCAAACGAGCCGGGATTTTATGTTTTCTCGGCGCCGTGGGAGACGGTCAGCGCGTTGATGGCAAACATCAACAAGCTCGAAGGGTACAACCTGATAGTGCCTGGGAGCTATGTCGGTCCTAACTATCTTTATGCGATCTCGATCGCGCCTTCAGGTAGCGCCAGCCTGGTCACGTATAACAGCAATGTGAATCCGCCTCGCACCTACCCCACACTGCCATCCGGTGGAATTGTGAGCGCGCCTTGTCTGCCGGTAGCTGCTAACGCAATTTTCCACATCCAGGTGACTGGCGGTGTCGGCGGCGCCGTAGCTCCTGCCGGAATCAACACCAACGAAACACTCTACTTTATCCGGCACGCCGAGGCGCATCCTACAAAGTGGTGGGAGGATGGCAACTATTTTGGCGCGGGGCAGTGGCGCGCGCTGGACCTTCCCAACGCCTTGCGCGGCAAAATCCATCCCAATCTGGTTTACTCTATCGATCCTGCGCAAGACCTTACCGGCAGCACGAGCACAGCAGGTGATTCGTATTCTTATGTCAGGACCAACACAACCGTGCTGCCCTACGCCATCGCCAACAATTTGCCCTACAACGTGGCCGCGAGCTTCGAGATGCTGGCCCAGACCCCGCCCCAGCAGATGCTAGCCACCCAGGCCAGCAATTTCTTCTTCACCGGCGGCACGTTCTCGAATCAATCCCTGCTGGTGGGATGGGAGCACGATCATATTCCAACTACCGTCAATGCGCTGCTCGCGAGCTATAACCCCAACATTCCGCCGGCGCCCAGTTGGCCGGACGATGACTACGACACCGTCTGGACGATAAAGTTGGACGCCAATGGCAACTTGTCCATCGACAACACGACCTGCGAAGGCGTTAACTCCAAGGCCCTGCCGAAAGCGCCGCCTCAGTTCTGAGCAGACCTCGGCGAAATTGTCGCCCACAGTCGCCGCATAGTTGCCCAGGGATGGTGGTAAACTAAACGGAATTAGGGATGAGGTCTGTCTTGTCCGCATGTCCACAATTATTCCGCTCACATCCCAACCTCAGCGATGAAGTGAATCACAACATCGCCCAGTCGGAAATTGAAGGCGGCGTGTCTCTCAACGATCTGCCACCCACCACTGTGCTGGAGATTCAGACCCAGCACCACTGTTATTTGGTGGTTCTTCTGAATGACAACAAAGCGCTCATCTCAGGGCATCCCCAGTACTGTCCGGAACCAACACAGGTGGCAATCGCGGGTTCGACGTGGGGAGGATCGATGCTGAAGCGGCGCTTTGTCGGCCGAGGTATGCACCTGGAGTTTTCTCACCCGCAGTACCCGACACCAATTGTCACTTCGCCGATCCAGGAAATCCGTGAGCCGCGAATGCATCTGGTCCGGGACCAAATCGCCGGCATGGATCGCCGCCGTTAACTCACCAGTGCCTGCAATACTGAGTTGGTACTCTTCAGCTCGAGGCGCGGTTCGTTGACTGGACGTTGCTGCGTCCTTAACATGAGGCGAGCCGAACAAGAACCGATACGTTCAGCCCTCTCTTAATGATTGACCGCACCATCTCGCATTACCGCATTGTCGAGAAGTTAGGCGGCGGCGGCATGGGCGTCGTTTACAAGGCCGAAGATATCAGTCTTCACCGATTTGTTGCCCTTAAGTTTCTGCCGGATGCGGTAGCCAAAGACCCGACAACTCTGGCCCGCTTTCAGCGCGAGGCCCAGGCAGCCTCCGCTCTGAACCATCCCAACATCTGCACCATCTATGAAGTCGGGCAGGAAGATGGCACGCCCTTCATTGCCATGGAGTTTCTGGACGGCACGACGCTGAAGCATCGTATCGACGGAAAACCTCTCGAAAAGGACGTTCTGGTCGGTCTGGCGATTGAAATTGCAGACGCGCTGGACGCCGCACATGCCGAAGGCATCGTCCACCGCGACATCAAGCCCGCCAACATCTTTGTCACCAAGCGCGGCCATGCCAAGGTGCTGGACTTTGGACTGGCGAAGGTCACGCCAACGGCCGGCTCGTCGAGCAAAATCGCCGCAGCCCAAACAATTACCCGGACCGACGAACAACAGCTGACGAGCTTGGGTTCGACACTGGGAACCATAGCCTACATGTCGCCCGAGCAGGTGCGGGGCAAGGAACTCGATGGGCGGTCGGACCTGTTCTCGTTTGGTGTGGTCTTGTACGAGATGGCCACGGGAGTGCTGCCGTTTCGCGGCGAAAGCACGGGAGTGGTCTTCAAAGCCATTCTGGATGGAGCGCCTACGCCCGCAGTGCGGCTCAACCCCGACGTTTCCGTCGAGTTGGAACGAATAATCAATAAGTCGCTGGAGACGGATCGTGAGCTGCGCTACCAGTCCGCCGCCGATCTGCGCACGGACCTGAAACGCCTGAGCCGCGAGTCGGAAGCCATCCGGATTTCCAGCAAGCTTTCCGCCCAGAGCACGGCCTCTCATCCTGCGGTAGGATCGCTTCCCGATGCGAGGCGTCATTCCTTGCTGCCCAGGGTTCTTCTGGCGGCGGTGCTGATCGCGGTAGTCACCGGTGCCCTCCTGTTTATGCGCTCGCGGCGGGGCGAGCGCATAACCGAGAAGGACACGGTGGTTCTGGCGGATTTCGATAACTCCACCGGCGATCCGGTATTCGACGACACGCTCAGGCAGGCGCTGAGCGTCGCGCTGCGCCAGTCTCCATTCCTCAACGTGCTCTCACCCGACAAGGTGAACGGGATGCTGCGCTTGATGAGGCTGCCTCCGAACACGCCGCTCACCCCCGAACGCGCCGGCGAGGTCTGCCAGCGCGCCGGGAGCAAAGCCTACATCGCCGGTTCCATTGCGCGTTTGGGCACGGACTATATCGTTGGCCTGAAGGCGGTCAGCTGCCGGACCGGTGACATTCTGGCTCAAAACCAGGCCACGGCGCCTGCCAAAGAAAAGGTCCTGGATGTGCTCGGCAAATCCGCGACCCAGCTGCGCTCGGAACTTGGAGAAACACTGGCCACGGTCCAGAAGTACGATGTGCCGCTGATTCAGGCAACGACCTCGTCTCTGGAAGCGCTGAAATCCTACAGCCTGGGCGTGAAGGCCTCCGACGAAAAAGGCCCGACCGCCGCTCTGCCCTTCGATCTGCGCGCCATCGAACTAGACCCTGACTTTGCCATGGCGTATCGCGCACTGGGACTCGACTATTCGAACCTGGCGCAAGCGGGCCGCGCCAGTGAATATCTCACCAAGGCATTTGAATTGCGCGAACACGCCAGCGAGCGGGAAGCCATGATCATTGCCGGCGACTACTACCTCCTGGTCACCGGTGAACTGCCAAAAGCGGCACAAACGTTCCAGCAGATCACGGCCATTTACCCGCGCGATGAGGCGGCCGTCAACAATCTGGGCAGCGTTTACCAGCAGCTTGGACAATACGAGAGGGCTATTGAACTCCAGCGTCAGGCGATCGCCATGAACCCGGACGCGGTCAATGCCTATGAAAGCCTCGCCAACGAAAACATGGCCGTGCAGCGCTTTGACGAGGCGCGCCAGGTCATTGCCGACGCACACAAACAAGGACTCGAGGATTATGTTTTGCGCATGGGCCAATATGCTCTGGCGTTCCTGGCCAGTGACACTCGGGCGATGGCTGAGCAGCTAGCCTGGTTCGGCGGTCGGCCGGAAACGGAGCCGTATGGGTTGGCGCTCGCGACCCGCACCGAGGCATTCCACGGCAGGGCCAGGAAGGCGCGAGAACTTCTGCGCAAGGCCATCGAGTCTGCTCTCCGCGGCGACAATCGCGAAAACGCCGCCTTGTGGCAGGCTAGTGGCGCAATTCAAGAAGCGGCTTTTGGCGATCCCGCGGAGGCGCGCCGGCAAGCGACGGAAGCCTTGCAGAAGGCTCCCGCCAGCCAGTCGGCGGAGATTGTGGCGGCTCTGGCGTTCGCCGCGGCAGGAGACAAGGCCCAGGCTACATCCTTGAATCAGGACCTCCGAACCCGCTTTCCGCTCGACACCGATGTCCAGGCCTATTGGTCCCCCGCCATCGACGCCCAAATAGCACTCACGCAGAAAGATCCGGCGCGTGCTCTCGATGCGCTGCAGGTCACAACTCCCCTGGAGTACACCGGCGTTCCTTTCGAGCTGAATATCTCTTGCTTGTACCCCACTTATATTCGCGGCGAGGCTTACCTGGCATCAGGACAAGGCAAAGCCGCAGCAGGGGAGTTCGACAAGATCCTCAAGCATTCCGGCATGGTCTGGAACTGCTGGACGGGAGCATTGGCGCAATTGGGAGTAGCTCGTGCCGATGCTCTGGAGGCAAAGACATCCCAGGGTGTGGATGCCGATGCCGCCCGTGTCCGCGCGCTCGCCGCTTACAAAGATTTCTTTGCGCTCTGGAAGGACGCCGATCCCGATGTTCCCGTCTTGAAGGAAGCCAGGGCGGAGTATGCAAAGCTGCAGTAATCCGGCGTCCAAAACTGGAACGCAAGTATCTGCATGAAGAGAATTCTTCTTTCGTGGAGCAGCGGTAAGGACAGAATCCAGCCTGCGAGAACAGTCTGCCAACGCTATAAAGCAGTACCATGAGGCATGACTTATCCAGATTCCCCCGACTCTAACACTTTTGACCAGTGGCTAGCTGCCGATCTCCTCATTCGACAAGATCAAAACGAGGACGACGACGAAGACGAAGACGAAGAGGACGACCTAGACGAAGACGACGATAACGAAGATGAGGACTCCGACGACGGCTACTCGGAGTGATCGACCTTATTTATTGTCGCGAGTGAAGGATGAAGCGTGAAGTTTTCATCAAGGTAGTGGAGGAGGCGCTCGACTCGCTCCCGCAAGAATTTCGCAGCCGCATTCGTAATGTTGCGGTCCTCGTAGAGGATCTCCCGCCACACCAGTCACCGCCGCAAGCCGGGCAACCAAAGAAGCTGCTTCTGGGTCTCTTCCACGGCGTGCCCACTACGAAGAAGAGCGTCTTCGACCTGCTCACGGGACCCGATCACATCGTGCTTTATCAGAAGAACATCGAAGCGGTGTGCTCAACAGAGGCCGAAGTCCGGGAGCAGGTCCGCAGGACCGTCATTCATGAACTAGGCCACTATTTTGGAATGGATGAGGAACAATTGAAGGATGTTTAGCTGAAGCTGACCGCAACCACTCAGTAGTGCCCATCGGCGATGCGATGGGTGAATGGCTTGATGCCGTTGATCACCTGGCCGCCTTCAGTCAATCCAGAGTTCAGGTCCTGAAGCTCCTTCTCGGCCGCGGTTTCAGCCAGTTCGCGCGTCGGCGCATGCCCCCAGGACACCAATTCCTCAGGCTTCTGCTCCCGGCAAATCATCCAGTGATGGCGCGTGCCTCGGTGAAAAGGTTCCGTTTGAAACGACACGACGTACCGGTTAGGCGCTTCTTTCATTGCCTGCTTCTCGCTTCTGCCGGTTTTGATAGGTGTGACTCCTGCTTATGGAAGTACCGGGCAAACACCTGAGAACCTGTAATCATCATACGCCGATTCTTGAGCGAAAGGCGTTGCTCTCCAATCAGTTTCGATTCAAAGTCGGTACTGTTCGTCGCTGACGTGCTCCATCCAATCGACGACCTTGCCGTCGACTCGTTCCTGAATAGCGATGTGCGTCATAGCCGTGGTCGGCGTAGCCCCATGCCAATGCTTCTCTCCCGGCGCGAACCAGACGACATCGCCTGGGTGAATTACCTCGATTGCGCCGCCTTCCCGCTGCGCCCATCCGCAGCCTGCCGTGACGATCAGGGTCTGGCCGAGGGGATGTGTATGCCAGGCGGTACGCGCTCCAGGCTCAAATGTGACACTCGCACCGGCGACGAGCGCCGGGTCCGGGGCTTGAAAAAGCGGGTCGATACGTACGGTGCCGGTAAACCAGTCTGCCGGACCTTTGCCCGAGGGCTGAGAACCAATGCGGGTGATCTCCATCGAGGCATTATAACGGCCCGAAGAGCAAGAAACGTTCGTACCGAATCAGTGTCCGCCACCCTTAAGCGTTGGAGCCTTGTATTTTTTCCCTAACGTTTCCGCCTGGAAAGTTCGCTCGTCCACCGGATGCAGGCGGTTGATCATTGCCCGCGAAAGCAGCTTGTAGTGATGGATCTCCAGCAGGTAATAAATGATGAACCAGATCGGCTTCTCGGTGGTCATCCATTGCTGACTGTCGAAGCGCTTCAGGTTCACAGGACGTGAAAACGTCCTCATTGTCCGCTTTCGCCGCAGATTGAAATAAGTATCGAAGTAGCTCATGGCCAACTCGCGAAGCGAGCGGTACACCGGCTCGCGATAGCGGCAACTCGTGTAGTTGGACTTGGCGAGCGCGCCCCAGTGCCCCTTCACGCGATAGACGGCGACGACGTGGTCAGTGTCGTGCTCGGCCTCGAAATCGAGGATGAGCGGTGGATAGCCGTTGGCGCGCAGCGCGGCCGCTGCGAAGATCGCTCCTTCGAAGCAGTGGGCCGTGTTCTCGCGCAGCACCCGCCGCGGAGACCAGGCGGTATCGCCCAGGTGATAGGGCATGGCATCGAGGAATCGCTGAATGCCATAAGGATCTTTCAGGCTGCGCAGTTTACGAAGCTCTGCTGGCGTGAAACCGAGGTCGTCGTTGGCCATGATGAAGTGACAGCAGTGTAACGCATCGTATCCCGGGCAGCCGATAAGGCATGCAAGTGCATTCAGCGCTCCGAATTCCTGCTGATGTATCGCCTGACCGGCAATTCACCTCAATGTTGTGTTTTCTCGTCCGCCAATGCATCATTTTTCTTCGGGAGAGTGGCATGAGAAAAAGCGTGCTAACGTTTCTGATCATCGGGCTGATGTGGTCGTTGTACGCTGCGCCGGGCAGCGCGCAGCAAAAGGACCAGACTTCGATAACGGTCGAGGGCCTCGACGGCAATAAGCTGACGTTCACCCTCGAGCGGTTGCGCCAGATGCCGCAGGACTCCGTCTCGCTGGCGAACCCTAATCCGAATACGTCGGAACAGTACGAAGGAGTGTTGCTGAGGAATCTGCTGGCAAAAGTGGATACGACCATTGGCAAGAAACTCCACGCCGACGACATGCGGGACTACGTGGAGGTCGCCGGGCGTGACGGCTATCGCGTCGTCTTCGCGTTGGCGGAACTGGATCCGGGCCTGCAGGACAATAAGGTACTGGTCGCCATCAGCAATGAGGGCAAGCCATTGGACGATATCTTGGGACCGGTGCGCGTAATAGCGCCACAGGACAAGCGTCAAGCGCGCTGCGTACGGCAGGTGACAACGATTACCCTACGGCAAGCGCCCTAGTCTTTCTGGACCATTACTTCGGTTGACTTGATGACGGCGGTAATAACTACGTTGACTAACCCAATGTCCGATTTTTTCGGCGCTGAAAGCGATTCGTGAGTGTAATGATGCCGCTAATAGCTGCCGTCCCAGCACTCACCAGCCAAAGTTTGGAGAAGGCGCGGCTTGCCGGGTACATCCAATCCATTCCAGACCCGCGATAATTGAAAAATAGAAACCCCATTGCAAAGAAGCCAACGACTGCGCATGTGGCAATAGCTAAAGCAACGAGAGATACAACAAAGACTCGCTTAGCGATCATGCTGCCATCCTCTCACGGCAAGCTAACCTGCTGATCCAGCCGTTAACTGAAAAGGCTCGGAGACTACTTCTGAAGGCTCAACCCGTTCTGGGGGCTTGATTACGACATGCGCCATAATGTCACCCAGGGTAACTGCTTCGATTGTTCCGGCGAGCTGATTGCGTGCAGAGAGTGTCATGCGGATAGCGTAAGGGAGCGGTAATGGATGGTCAACAGCGATGGCTATTCGTTCCGCAGGGCGATGATGGGATCGACTACGGTGGCTCGGCGCGCGGGAATGTACGAGGCGGCCAGGGCAACCAGCAGCAGCAATAACGAAACCCATAGAAGGACAAGCCAGTCAGACGAACTTACGCCGTAGAGAAAGCTCGCCATCACACGGGTTAGCACCACACTGCCAACCAGCCCAATCGCAACGCCGGTAACCGCCGCGATCACGCCCTGACGGATCACGAGCTTGAGGATGTCCGGCCGCTGCGCGCCCAAGGCCATACGAATGCCAATCTCGCGGGTGCGTTGAAGCATCGAATAGGAGATCAGCCCATATAGACCGATCGTCGCCAGGATGAGCGCGAGTCCGGCAAAACTGCCGATCAGGTAAAACGGGTAGCGGCGCAGGAACACCGCCGGCGAGCGGTCCACAAATTCCTCCAGCGATTGCGGCTGAATAAACGCCAACTCCGGATCCGTCGCGCGCATAGTGGAGCGAGCCGTCCTCAACATGGCCTTCGGATCGCCACTCGTCCTGATCACGTAGTTCAGGTAAGTCGTATACCCGGAGTCCTGGTCCACGAGGAAGTAAATCACCGGCGGAGGAGGCACAGCGAGATTGTCCTCTGCCGCGTCGCCGACAACGGCGACGATCTGGCGGAACGGTTCTTCCGGTGAGCTGGTCATGCGCACGCGCTTGGCGGTTGGATCCTCGCCCGCGGACAAATAGCGCTTCACCCATGCCTGGTTCACGATGGCAACCCAGGGACTGTTCGCCGTGTCCGATTCTGCGAAGTAGCGCCCTCGCAACAGAGGGATTTTCATGACGGCGAAGTAATCCCGCTCTACACGCCGGGAGATGGAGGATTCCTCCTCGCCCGGCGCGACTGCTCGTCCTTCAATCAGGAAGCGATTCGTGCTGCGATTCCCGGCTACCGGCAGGCCGCTGGTGGCCGATGCGCCCACAACTCCGGGCAAACTGCGCAGGCGGTCCAGAAAGTCATGGGTAAAGCGCAGTCCGTTGGGATTGCTGAAAGGCCACGCCTTCGAAACCGGATATGACGGCCCCGAAAGGTTCACGAGAAACGTCAGTACATGATCAGGCTCGAATCCCGGGTTCTGGCGGAGCACGGTGCGGAGACTTTGCAGCGCCAATCCGCCGGCAACCAGCAAGAGCAGAGATATGGCAATCTCGCCGGTGACCAGGACGTTGCGCATGGCGGCGCGCGAGGTGCTGGTGCCACCGCGCGATTCATCCTTCAGTACGTCGGTGATGGGCGTTTGCGGAACGGACAGTGCTGGGCCCAATCCGAAAAGAACGGCCGTGAGCACAGTAATTCCGGCTACGAAGGCCAACACGGGAAAACTGATTCCGACATCCGCCAGGTAGGGCATGGCCGTAAGCTGCGCCTCGGGAATGGATCGCGCAAGAAGCCACACGCCCAGCGCGGCCGCCAGAAATCCGATCAGCGCCCCGATGACAGAGAGCAGTAGACTCTCGATCAGTAATTGCAGCACCAGGTGAAATTGCGTCGCTCCCAAGGCGGCGCGGATAGCGAATTCGCGGCGGCGATCGATGGAGCGGCTCATCAGTAAGCTCGCGACGTTGGCGCAGGCGATCAGCAGGACCAGCAGGACCGCGGCGAAAAGCCCCAGCAACAGGGGACGAATGTTGCCGACGATCTCTGAGCGCAGAAGTTCCACATTCACGGTCACGGCGGAATTTTGTTGCGGATACTCGCGCGCCAGTTGCGCGTTGATGGTCTGCATCTCCGCTCGCGCCTGGTCGAGCGTGACTCCGGGAGCAAGTCTGGCAATCACGTTCAGCCAGCGGCCATTGCGTGCCGTTGTCTCATAAAGGTTCAAGTGCAGAGGCACCCAGATCGGCGCCAGGCCGGCGGGCCCTAGTTCGAATGCGCGCGGCAAGATGCCGATGACGGTTACGGGTTTGCCGTCGAGACGAAGAACGCGCCCGATAATCTTGGGATCGCCAGAGAAATCGCTATGCCAAAAACTGTAGCTGAGCATGGCCACCGTCGGGCCGGAGCCTTCCGGCAGGTCCTCGCCGGCGGCAAAGTCGCGGCCCAGCACCGGGCTCACACCCAGCGTTGAAAAGAAGTTGGTGGTGACCATGGCGCAGAACATGGTCTTCGGATCGCCATTCCCGGTGATGGTGAAAGCGTCGGGCGCATAGCCTGCAAGGGACTGAAAGCCCTTCGCGCTCCGCTGCCAGTCGAGAAAATCGGGATAGGAAGCGAGGTAGGAGCAGCACCCGACCTGGTGACGGCCTTCACCGATGGTGACTAATCGGTCCGCATCGCGAAAGGGCAGGGGACGCAAGAGTACGGGATAAACCGCCGAGAAGATCGCCGTGTTGGCGCCGATCGCCAGCGCCAGGGTAATGATCGCCACTGCGGTGTAGCCAGGGTGCTTCCGCAGCATGCGCAGCCCGTAGCGAAAGTCCTGTTTCAGGGTTCCCATGAAAGCAGCGGATCGCAGTCAACAGTTGAAAATCTCAATACCCACAGCAGAACTCCCCCAGCTTCTTGCGCGCATGACCAAGTTAGTTCTTCAGGACAGTTTATGACAACTTACGGCGATCCGGGCGCAGTCTTTGCCGTAAATGCGCGCAGTCTGGCAGACACCACACCACGAAAATGCCGCTTGGCTTGCGGTAGGCAGAACACTCGATGGGCAGGAATCGTTAGCCACGCCTGGCGCATCTGTAGCTTTTCACGGTCCGCTACGGCGCAGCGTGAATTGGCGGCCCACTAGCAAGAATACGTTTGCAAAGCCAGGAAAGATCGATGGCAAGCACAACCGTCGCTGGCCCACAGGGTCTTACTCTCAGCCGCCCCGCGCCCAGTCCGTGGCTGATTGCGATTTCCGTGATGCTGGCGACGTTCATGGAGGTCCTGGACACCTCCATCGCGTCCGTGGCTTTGCCCTACATTGCCGGCAGTCTTTCGGCCACCAACGATGAAGCCACCTGGGTGCTGACCAGTTACCTGGTGGCGAATGCGGTGGTTTTGCCGGCAAGCTCGTGGTTTTCCCTGAAGTTTGGCCGCAAGCGCTTCCTGCTGACCTGCATTGCAATCTTCACCGTTTCGTCGTTTCTCTGCGGCGCGGCGACCAGTTTGTGGATGATCCTGCTGGCGCGCGCCGTTCAGGGCGCTGGCGGCGGCGCGCTGCAACCATTGGCCCAGTCGATCCTGCTGGAGAGCTTCCCGCCGGACAAGCGCGGCATGGCGCTGGCGGTGTTTGCCCTGGGGGTGGTGGTCGCTCCGGTGCTGGGACCTACTCTCGGCGGCTACCTCACCGACACCTACTCCTGGCGCTGGGCGTTTTACATCAACATTCCAATCGGAATCTTTGCCATTCTGATGATCCTGCGTTTCGTCGAAGATCCGTCTTATATCAAGAATGCAAAGCCCGGCAAGATCGACGGCATTGGCCTGGGCTTGCTGGCGGTGTGGCTGGGTTCGTTGCAGATCATTCTGGACAAGGGCCAGGAGGACGACTGGTTCGGGGCCACCTGGATCCGTTGGACGACGGCTGTTCTGATCATCACCTTCGTCGCTTTTATCATCCGGGAGTTTACGCACGACAAGCCGTTGGTCGATCTCCGCGTCTTCCGACACCGCAACTTCCTGTTGGGCTGCATCCTTATCGGCCTTTTTGGAGGCGCCCTTTATGGGCTGATCACCTTGTTGCCGCTGTTCTATCAAGAGCTGATGGGATATACCGCGTACGCTGCCGGCTGGGCGGTAGCCCCCCGCGGAATCGGCGCCATCATGGCTTTGCCGATCATCGGCATCCTGACCAGCAAAGTCGATAACCGATGGCTGATCGCTGCCGGTTTTCTGATGTTTGCCATCGCCAGCCTCGGGTTCGGCCAGGTGAACCTGGAGATTTCTCAGTGGTCGTTCACTTGGGCTGTGGTTCTCAGCGGATTTGGCTCGGGATCAGTTTTCGTGCCACTCTCGAACGTCGCCGTAGCGCGCCTGGCGAACGAGGAGATTGGCAATGCCAGCGGGCTCTATAACCTTTTCCGCAACGTCGGGGGCAGCATCGGAATATCTGTCGTGAACACCATCGTGGCCCGTCACGCACAGCGACACCAGAATGAGATGGTGCGCTCACTGGCGACCACCGATCCCGCATTGCAAAACCGGCTGCATCAGCTGCAACAGTATCTGTATTCGCAGGGATATGGCCCGGTGGAGTCGATGCATAAGGCGTATGCCCTGATCGGCGGGCAACTCTCGGCACAGGCCCGCCTATGGTCCTACGTTGATGACTTCCGCTCCATGGCGCTGGTCTGCTTTGCCTGCATTCCGATTGTTTTTATGCTGAAGAAGACGGTTGCCCGCAAGGGCGCGCAGTCGGTGGGGCATTGATCACGACGAACAACCGCTGTCCGTTGCGAGAATTCTACAACCTGCATGTAGAGACGAATTTTGTAGGCACTATTAGCCAACAGCACCGAGCCGCTAACTACAAGTGCAAATTCTAAAGTGTTTTGTAGAAACGCCTTGACACACTCAGAATAGCGTGACAAGATCGTGCTCACCTGACGTGGCTTCTATTACTCGCAGCCGCACCGAGTTGAAGTAGTGCTTTATCTCGTGGAAGTGGCCGCGCGCTCCCAGTAGTTTCGAAGGAACGGAAAAACTAAATAAACCTGGTCTGATTAACCATAGTCATCAGTCATCGCTGCCTCTTGAGCTTAGGCTCCGCGGCGTTGCTGAGAGTTATTCCTTTTAGGTGAGCTTAGATGAACCTTCCTACGCGCGAACAGACCCGGCATCGTAATTGCGGACGAGGAATAGGAGACTTAAGAATGAATAGCAAATGCTTATCGCTTCTACTACTGGCGACCGTTGCCCTATCCGCCTTCTCTCAGGAGAAGCCAACCTTCAAGCCGCGCTACCTGGTTGTGCCTATGCGGGGAAATACGCCGGCTCAAGCTCTGAGCGAGAGCCAGGCTGGCACAACTGTTCCCCTATGGGTCTATCAGACGAGCACGACGGTGGACGACAACATCTACACCGGAATGATCATGGGTAATGCACCGGGGACTCCCGGACCTAACTCGGTAACCACCATTCCCACCTATGTCATTCCGTTGATCGTAAACCTGGCGGACGGCGGCCATTTTGATCCCACAGCGCCAGACCCGACCTGCCTCAACAACCTGGTACCTCTCACGGTCATGGAGAACGGACCGCTGTTCCAGAACTCCGGTCCGTATAAGTACGGCAGTCCGGAGGTTAATCTGGGAACGACCCAGTACCATGACGCCTTGCAGCGGGCCGAATTCTGGAAAATCGTCGGTACCAGCTTCCTGGGACAAAGTTGGCATACGCTCTGGGGAATGCATGTGACTACGCCACAGACAGTTCAAGTGCCGTCCAATTACGGTATCACCTACAACGCCGGCATGAATGGTGGCTGCGGATTTCTGGGAGTGCTGAACTATTACTGGCTCGATGGCTATGTAGTTAACACGCTTATTCCGTCACTAGCCAGCCAGGGGGTTGGGCCCACAACCTTCGCGATGATCTTCATGTACAACGTCGTGGAGGGTTTTCCGCCGGATCTCCTTCAGGACTGCTGTGTCCTCGGCTACCACGGTGCCTATGGCTCCCCGATGCAGGTTTACTCACCCGGAGAGTTTGACAGCAGTCTCATCTTCGGAAGCGCAGCCCAAGACATCTCGATCGAGACTCATGAGATGGGTGAAGCCATGAACGACCCGACCGGCGTCAATCTTACGCCTGCCTGGGGACATGTTGGACAGGTGTCGGGTTGCCAGAACAACTTCGAGGTGGGCGATCCCCTTACCGGCACTCAGAACCCGCCCATCACCCTGAACGGCTTCACCTATCATCCGCAGGAACTCGCAATGTATTCGTGGTTCTTACGGCCCAACATCATGATGATGCCGATATCAGGCCTTGCTGGGGATACCGGCGTGCCTGGTTGGTACTCAACCAACGGCACATTCACGACAACGCAATCTGTTTGTACCGCGAATGATTAAATCGACGCGTGGGGATAGCGATCCCTTCCCATCGTTCCAGCAAAAAGCCCGCCCCTGAGGGGCGGGCTTGAGTGCAACTTGAAGCTAGGAGCCGTTCTGGCAAATCGTAGTGAAACCGGTGTAACCCTGGAAGGTCCACCAATCGTTGACGGACCCATCGGCGGGACCGCCGAAGTACCGCAGATTGACCAGATCCTGCAGGTGATACGTAAAGTTGTGCAGTTGGTAGGTCCAAGTGCCATACGGATGGCCCGGCTGGCCGGTCTCCAGCGGATCACCGACTTCCAGGATGCCGCAGGGAGTGTTGTTCTGGTTCGGATACAAAGGATCGTCGGTCCACTCGCCAATTTCATGCGACAGAGCTGATACGTCCTGCGAGAAATCGCCCGTGTAGCCGATGTACTCGAAGTTCGAATAAGTCTGTGCGCCGTTGGCGCTGTGGTAGCCGCCGATGCAGCAACCGCCTTCCGTCAGGTAGGTGTTATAGGTGATGAAAATTGGCAAGCCGGTCGGGTTGATCGTCTTGCTGCTCGCCATGTAGCTGCTGATCTGGGCGTCGAAGTAGTTGATGTCCACTTCGGCGACTTGATGTCCAAACGGCGTACCGATGGATCCGTACCCAGAGGGCACATTCAGCGTCAGCTCTGGCAGAACGGAGACACGAGCCGTGGGGCCTCCCAAGAGCAAGTGCGAGTTCGGATTGTTCTGCACGATGCTCCAGAAGTTGGCCCGCTGGAAGGCGTCATCATACTGGGTGGTGCCGACATCCACTCCCCCCTGGTTATAAGTGGTGGTGGAGTCAAACATCGGCGAAGTGAGTGTCAAGGCCAGAGCGCTAAAAGGACCACCTGACAACGGATCGAATGTATCTCCGTTGGAGAGGATCAGCTTGACCGGAACGACCCACGTCGTGATCTCGGCTCCACTGTTCGTGGAAGGATCCGCACCCACCATGACGTAGGGATAGTTGTGGTTGTTGTAGGTGAAGGAACCGTTCCACTCCTGCAACGTGCCGGAAGGCGGCGGAGTTCCAGGGGCCGCCGGCTTCGGCGGGATTACCACGAACCGGGGTACTGCATGTTCGTCATTCACGGAGCTGTCCTGGGCTGCAGCCAGCACCGACAAACAGCAACATGCCAACAAAGTCAGCGCCATCAGCTGACACAGGCTTGCATTACGTGTCTTCATTAACTTTTGATTCTCCTCAAATCGTTTTGGTTTGACTTCTTTGGCCCGGACATTCTCAGACGAGACAACCCACAACAAAACCAGAAACACCCCACAACACATGTCGACAGGTTCGGTGCTTTAGCACCGAAACGCAATCTGGTAATCAGGTTATGCAGAGGGGAGGGACGATACCAACGGCAGTGCACGCCCACATAGTTACAACGTATTCCTTGCCGCGCGTTACTACCACCGATAGTAACTATAATCGTGAGCGGGAATGCAAAAGCNNAAAGACTTTAGTCGACTGGCGGCAATCGATCCCGTTCGGTCTTGTGCCTCATCCATTGCTCCCAGTCACCCGCGAAACGCATTAATAGAATTTACAATCGCCTATTATGTCCTTCCGCTTCCAGATAGAGGCCCGCGACGACAAGGCGCGCGCCGGACGATTGTTCACGCCGCATGGCGAGGTACAGACGCCGGTCTTCATGCCCGTCGG